>JAVEWN010000055.1:0-22507 GCA_034004515.1 Anaerolineales bacterium
GGTCAGGATATAGCCCAGATAGGGGATTTCTACCATAAATCCAAGTTCAGCAAAAAGGTCGACGCGCGCGGCAACACAAACCAGAATACCAACAATAATCGAAATAATTTTGTCGATATTGAAGCCTTTTTGCTTGTCATAAATTGGTTTGAGGGTCTGGATGAGGGCTTCGACCAGAAAGGCGACCAAGGCAAGGTGGGTAAAATCCATCGAAATTTCCATCATTTCTCTCCTTTTTCTTGCGGATAAGACTATTGTACAGGAATTTTGCTGTTATGCGCAACCAATTTTTTCAGAAATTAATCATTGAGCGTACTTTGGCCGTCCACCATCACATAAAAGCTACGCGGTATGTCTCCGGTGCGCTCAAAGATGAAATCTGTGACGAGGTAGCCTTGCCTGAAGCAGGTTGTAAACACTTCGCGGCTGAAGCTGCGCCAGTCGCGCGCCAGCGAGGGGTCTTTTTGCTTGAGGGCCATGAAATCGGACGGAATCTCGGCCAGGGCGAGGGATTGCTGCGGGGTTGAGAAATGTTCAGGGGGGCGCAGCCAGGCTGCGGGTGGTTTGATGGGCTGGTATAAGGCTTGGGTTTCGGCGGAGGCATAATGCTCAAGAGTCAGGCTGGGGCGTGAACGTTGTCCCAATTTCCGGCTAACGCGGGGGGTGTTCAGCCACCAATCGACCTGGAAGCGGTCGGATTCCAGCCCGCTGTTCAGCCCGTCGCGCATTTCACCGTAGTAATTGGACAGGTAGGTATTGCAAACAGCGCCCAGGCGGGCAATATTGAGTTGGGCGTTGCGGCTGAGAAGCGGGTCGTAGGTCCAGGTTGCCAGTGACAGCCCTTTTTGGCGCAGCATTTGCCATTGGGCGCGTTTGAGGGCAAACCCGATGCCGGCGCTTTGATAATTGGGATGTACGCCAAGTTCGTGCGAGCAGTGCTTGGGCTGCGGGCCATCGGGCAGCGGATACAGGCCCGGGAAGCCCACCAAAAGCCCCACCAGCAGTTCGTCATCGTACGCGCCCAGCACCAGGCCGCCGTTGTGAGCGAAGGTCAGCAAAATATGAAGCGGCAGCACGTCCAGCTCGGAGCCAGGCCAGACCAGGCGCTGCAGTTCTTCCGCCTGGGCCATTTCTTGGGGAGTTTCAAGGATTCGGATGATAACGGACATAGGGTTTCAGGGGCGGCGGTAGAAGGTGCGCAGCGCATCGCGCCGCCAGTCGATGGCTTTGAGATGGTCGAGACGATAGGTGAAGCGGGCGGGCACAAACCCGAAAATGCGGGTGATCGTGTCGCTGGGCGCGGTCCGGTTGTAGCCGAGATAGTCGACCCAGAAGCTGGAAAAGGGGAAGTTGGGCACCAATCCTTGCATTAAGATGGTCAGTTGGCGCAGGTAAGGCAATCCCAGGGGCAGCAGCAAGGGCTTTTTGTGAATGACATCCAAAATGATTTCAACAATCTGACGAAAAGAGAAATATTCTGCGCCGCCTACTTCAAAAGTTTGGTTGATTGTTTCGGGGTTGTCCAGCGACCAGAGCAGGCAGGTCACAAGGTCTTCGACCCACAAAGGTTGCAGCAAGACTTCGCCCTGGCCCGGCAGGAACATGACCGGGTAGAGCGCAGCCAGGCGCGCCAACGAGGTGGTGAAGTGGTCTTCAGGCCCGTATAAAAGCCCGGAGCGCAAAATGGTATAAGGCACGCCGCTCTTGCGCAGGTACTCTTCGGCGACCCCCTTCATTTTCAGGACAGGATAAAACGAAGCCCGGTCTGCGCCCAGGTGGCTGACGTAAAGAAAACGCTGGACGCGCGCCTCGGCGGCAGCCTGGGCCAGGTTGGCCGTGCCGCGCGCGTCGGTTTCGAGAATACTGCCGCGCGGGCCTTCATGTTCTGCGCCCGCCAGGTGATAGACGGTCTGCACCCCGCGCAGCGCTGCCCGCAAACCGCGTTCATCTCCCAAAGACGTAACGGCCACCTCGACCGGCACGCCGCGCGGCAGGGCCGGGGTGCGCTTGGACGGGCGCACGAGCGTCCGCACCTGCTGTCCACTGCCTGCCAATTGACGGATCAAAGCCCGTCCCAAAAAACCGGTTGCGCCTGTCACCAGAATCATGGGTGAGATTATACCCGCTCAGAACGGGGCCGGGCCAAGCCGGGCGCGGCAGGCCGCGGCACAAATCTTGCAACATAGAAAGAAACCACATCCTGTTTGTTGAGAGGCAGCATGAAAAATCAGTCTGATGAATCTTGTTCCAGCCCCACCCCCAACCCGATCCCGCGCGATTGGCGCATCGATACGCTGCGTCCGTTCTTGAAAAAATTTCAGCAGCAGCTGAATGCTTCAGAAACCAAGCTGACGCGCGTCAATCTGGATGAGCTGCCGGGAGTATTCGACGAAGAAGAATGCCCCGAAAACAGATCGTAGAGGAATGATGACCAAGAAAAGCGTATGCCTGATGTCCATATTAATTCTTTTTTGGATGGCGATTCCGCTTCCAGCTTTGGCCGCGCCGGGCACGCCCGATTCTGTAACTTTTGGTTACGGTTTGCGCCTGGATATCAACGGGGCTCGGGTGGACGAAGCCCTTTTATGGGCAGCCAAGAACAAAGTCGATTGGATTGCGCTGGATTTTGACTGGAACGCCACCTGGCCCGACCCAGCCCACTGGGATAACTATTCTGCTTTTGCCTATACCGCCCGCCTCGCAAATACCCTCGGCCTGACTCTTGTTTTCTCGATCCAGAATCCACCCGCCTGGGCGCTGAGCGAGGCAGGCCCAAACCCGGAACTGACCGCTGCGCTTGTCTGCGATTTGAAACGACTTTTCCCCAGGCTGGCAGCCGTCGAGTTGTACCCGCGCGCCAATACCCGCGCCGGCTGGCGGGCCGCGCCAAATGCCGCCCGCTATGCAAATTTATTGCAAACGGTCAGCAAACGCCTTGAAAGCCGCGAGATTGACCTGCACCTGCTGGCGGGCGGACTGACCAATCAATTGTCCGTGCCTGAAGATCAGTTGGACACACAATTTTTGCAAGATCTGTATGCGGCCGGGGCGCGCCCGGCCATCATCAGCCTGCGCCTCGATACGCTCAGCGGTTTGCCCGGCGACAACCCGGATGACATTCACCACTTGCGCCATTTCGAGCAAATCAGGCAGGTGATGGTCGCGCATGGGCAGTCTCAGGCCTTGATCTGGGTGACAGGCTTCGATCTGCCCGCTGCAATGGCGAATGGCGACCCTCAAACACAATCTGAATGGCTGGCAAAAGCCTATCTCCTGATGCGTTCGCGCCTCTATTTTGGGGCCTCCTTGTATAATTGTTATAACCGCTTGCCGCCCGCGCCCGAACAAACCTGCCTGATGATGCAAGACGGTTCAGACCACCCATTCCTGGAAAAATTGGCATCCTTGATTGCGGAGAATTAAGCGAGCCCGGCCTGGTTGAAATTATGAGAAATCCTCACAATCTAAAATTTATGCTGAATAATATTGTAAAATGAAGCCAGATTCATGGAGTCCGCCTTGACTAGACAACATTACTGGCGCAAGCCGCCCCACTCTACCCTCCCTGCTGATTTGCTCTTTGAGCAAAATCCACAGCCAATGTTGGTATATGATCTCAAAACGCTGGCTATTTTGGCAGTTAACCAGACTCTGATAACGAAATATGGCTACAGCCGCCAAGAATTCCTGAAGATGACGATCCGGGACATTCGCCCGGAAGAAGACATTCCCATTCTTGAGGCGAGTCTCAACCGCCCGCGTCCTGCTGTGCGCCACGCTGGCGAATGGCGCCACCGGATGAAAGATGGGCAGATCGTCAAGGTTCAGGTTGATTCGCGTCAAATTCGTTGGCGGGGCAGGCAGGTTGTCCTGGCTACGATCAGAGATATCAGCCAGGAGCGCAAAGCTCGCGATGAGATTTTTGCGCTCTGGCAGCAGCATCTCCAACTCCAGGAAGTGATTAATCAAAGCCCGGCGGTTGCCCTGATGTGGCAGGCGGCCCCAGCGATGCCGGTTACTTTTATTTCTGAGAATATCTCCCAGTTTGGCTACCGGGCTGAACAATTTATGCGCGAGGGGTTAACCTACAGCCAGATCATCCACCCTGAAGATGCCCAGGAGGTGATCGATGAAATCCAGCGTTATATGCGCCAGGGCACTAATCATTTTGTTCAGGAATATCGCATTCTGACTGCTGAACGCGAAGTGCGCTGGATCGAAGTTCGCTCCTGGATTCATCGCGGGGCGAGCCAGCGGGTTTTGAGCTATTCCGGCGTCCTGCTCGATATCAGCAACCGCCGCCAGGCCGAAGAGCGTCTGTTTTTGCAGGCGGCCTTAATGAAAAATGTTTCAGATGTGATTTTTTCGACCGACCTGGCTTTTAACATTCTAAGTTGGAACCCGGCGGCAGAGCAAATTTTTTTGTGGAAAGAATCAGAAGTTTTGGGAAAACATTGGCCTTCGCTGACCAACCTGAAATATCTTGGGCAAGATGCTTCTGAGGTGCTGCTTCAATTCAATTCTGTTGGCTATTGGGACGGTATTGTTTCACAAAAGCAAAAAAATAGTCAGACCCTTATTTTAGATGCGCGCATTTCAATGGTCAAAGATACAAAAGGCCAGCCGTTTGGGTTTGTGATTGCCTGCCGTGACATCAGCGAAAAGATAAAAATTGAGCAGGCGCTTAAGCAAAGCGAAAAACAATATCGCGCCATCTTTGAGCAGGCGGCGGTGGGGGTTTCGCGCACGAACATCCCAGGTAATTTTCTGGAGGTTAACCAAAAATTTTGCCAGATTACAGGCTATTCGCGTGAGGAGCTGCTGGGGCGGTCTTTTCAAGAAATTACCGTGCCGGCAGATATAGAAAGCAATAACCAGCTGCGGGCCTATTTGCTCGAGCATAAAAAAACTGCCCCCACGCTTGAGAAGCGCTATATCCGTAAGGACGGATCTTATTTCTGGGTCAATTTAACCCTTTCGTATGTTGAATCTGGTGCAGAGATGGAGCCTTTCCTGCTCGCTATTACGGAAGATATCAACGTTCGCAAAAATCACGAACGTGAGCTGCAAGCCTTGTACGAAGCCGGGCTTGCTTTGAGCCATCTAAAATCGCCGGTGGAGATTGCGGAGAAGATTATTGCAATTTTGAACAACCATCTCGATTGGTACCATGCCGGGGTCTGGATGCGTGAGAAAGGCACAGAAAATATCCACCTGCTTTCTTATAGTGTGCCTGAGAACGAAGCCAACCTTGAAGAAGATCGCAAAAAGAGCCAGGATATGGTTTACAGCATGGATTCGGGGCTGACAGGCTGGGCGATGCGCCAGGGAAAAACCATCCGCAACGGCAATGTAAGCAGCGATCCGCATTATTTGTATGTCCATGAAGCGATGGGGTCTGGGATGTATGTTCCGCTCATGTCTGACGGCCAGCCGATTGGCTGTATCATGGTCGAAAGCCATGCCGTGGATGATTTCAGCGAATACGACCAGCGTCTGCTGGAGACGCTTGCCAGCCAGGCTGCAATTGCCCTCGAAAATGTCGAGCTGTTGCTGAATGAAAAGGAAAGGGCCAATCAACAGCAAGCGGTCGTTCGCGCCAGCCAGGCCATTTCTGGGACCCTCGATTTACCCAGCCTGTTAGACTTGATTCTCGAAGCGGTCCGCAACGCAATTCCTGCCACAGAACGAGGTTCCATCATGCTCAAGCAGCAGGATGGCCTGCTGCACATGAGTGGCGCTTTGGGATACCGCGACCCGGCGTTAGTAGCCGCCGCCATCCCAGACAGGGTTGGTTTTGGCGTCCGGGCCTATTCGGAACAGCGCAGCTTGATTATTGATGACGTTAGCCAATTAACCGATCAGGAATATTTTGCGCAATATCCTGAATCAGTCGAAGTCAAAAGTGCGGTGGTGGCCCCGCTGATGGTTAAAGGCAAAGCGATTGGCATCATTTCGTTGGACAATTGCACCCGCCTGGCTGCTTTCACCGAAAACGACCTGCAATTGCTGACCACTTTTGCCGCTTCGGCAGCCATCAGTATCGAAAATGCGCGCTTGTTTGAGGAAACCCAGTCGCGGCTTGCCAATATTTTGGCCTTGCGCACCATTGATAATACGATTAATGCCAGCGCAGACATCCAGCTTATTTTGAATGTCATCCTGGAGCAGGCGCGCGACCAACTGGGCGTGAATGCGGGCTGCATCTTCGAACTTAACCCCGTCACGATGAATCTCGAACACCAGGCCAGTATCGGCTTTTATACAGATCATATTCGCAAGGCTTGTTTCAAGATTGGGGAAGGGTTATCTGCCCCCGCAGCGCTTGAGCACAAGGCGTTTGTGATAAAAGATTTGCCATCTCAAGTGCAAACGGATCACCTTTTGCGCAAATATTTGGTAGAGTCGGAAGGTTTTGTCGTTTATGGTTGCGCGCCCATGCTGATCAAAGGAGAAGTAAAAGGCTTGCTCGAAGTTTTTCAGCGCGGACCTCTTGATCCTGGCCCCGATTGGCTCTCTTTTTTGGAGATGCTCGGCGGGCAGGCGGCCATTGCGATTGAGAATACCCGCCTCTATCAGGATTTGCAGCGTTCCAACCTGGAATTGATGATCGCTTATGACGCCACGATTGAAGGTTGGGCGCAGGCCCTCGAACTGCGCGATCAGGAAACTGAAGGCCACAGCCGGCGCGTCCTTAACCTGACCCTGCAATTGGCCCAACAGCTTGGGTTTAGCGGCGGCAGCCTGGTTCATGTTCGGCGCGGCGCGTTGCTGCACGATATTGGCAAAATGGGCGTCCCCGATTCGATTTTACACAAACCTGGCCCGCTGACAGAAGAAGAATGGGTCGTGATGCGCCGCCATCCCGTCAGGGCCTATGAGCTGTTATCGAAAATTCCTTATTTGCAACACGCGCTCGAAATCCCCTATTGCCATCACGAAAAATGGGACGGCAGCGGCTACCCGCGCGGGCTTAAAAAAGAGCAAATTCCGCTCTCAGCCCGGATTTTCGCGGTGATAGATGTCTACGACGCGCTGACCAGCGACCGCCCTTATCGCCTGGCGTTGGACGAGCGTGAAGTCCTGCAATATATCCGTGAAAACTCAGGCAGCCACTTTGACCCGCTCGTGGTGGATGCTTTTCTGAAATTAATAGCTCAAAAGTAAGGCCTCATCAGATGAGTGGCAGGTTTCACTTGTAAAAACAAACCATCGAACCGAGAATCTTGCCCAGAACGCGAAGTTTTTAAGGTTCTCTTATCACAGAAAGTTGCAAAATCAGACGATATTCCCCCAAAACTCTGGGGAGAACCAAAAATAAGCATCTCAAACACGCGGCGAGCGAGACGGATTTCCGTCTCGCTCGCCGCGTGTTACGCTTGAAAGCCTTTTGTGGGCATCAGGCGGGTTTATTTTTTTGCAATTCCAGAAACCGCGCAGATGTGTTCTTCAATGTGCGCCAGGCCGCGCTCAACCCAGGCTTGCATGGCAAATTCTCCATAGACCTCGTGGCGCGTGGAGCGGCTCCAGGCGGCGGGCGGCAGCGAAGCCAGCCAGCCAACCAGGGTGTGAATGCTGCTCTGAAATTCTTCCAGAATCTTTTCGAGCGGCTCAGTTGAGTCGTAGTGGGCGGACAGCCAGGCCTCCCCGTCAAAATTTTGGAAGGTGGGGCGCTCCTGTGTCACCGCCTGCCGCAAACGCATTCCATACACCTGGCGGTCCACATCGCGGACATGGGCGGCAATCTGATGAATATTCCAGCCCGCCTCGCTCACAGGCGCGAACGGGTTGGCACTTTGGGGGCAGAGCAGGCAAAACTCTCCGGCAGCAGCCAGGGTGCGGGCCAGGAGATTGGCGCGATATTCATAAAGTTCATTGTTGTCAGGCATATCCATCCTCCTGGTCATAAAATAGTGGGCCGTTTTACGGCTCTCTTACTTGTTCGACCGTCTTTTGCATCTCAGCCAGGACATTTTGGACGGGCAGGTCTAGCACGAAGAAGGTGTAGAAGCCATCGCCAAGCACCCGCCGCGCCACGCGCCAATCGGCCAGCTGCGGATAATTGCCCATTTGCGGCAGCAGTTCTGTCGCGGCGCTCCACTGCGGCCCGGGGTTTGAGACCAGTTCCAACGCCGAAACCCGGACGGGCAAAAAACCGCTTTCACTGGCCCAGCGGGCCTGGTTTTCAGGCGAAAGCGCCCAGCGCATAAAGAGCCAGCCCGCCAACTGCCGCGCAGGACTGCTCTCAAACAGCGCAAACGACGGCCCGTAAGCCACCACGGCTCTTGAAACGCCCACAAAAGGGATGACTGTCCATTCATCGCTTGTCCCAGAAGCGCGCCAGGCCGCATTTTGGGCAGCAATCTCGCTCAAACTGCCGCTAATGAAGAGCGCCCGCCGCCCGGCCAGGTGATGGTAGGCGCTCAGGTCGCTTGCAATCCAGGCGCAGCCATCCGCGCGTAGTTCGCGCAGAAAAACCAGCGCGGCTTCGTTCTGAGCCTGTTCAAAATCAAAATCACCGTTGGCGGTCACATCGCCGCCAAAGGCCTTAAACCACGAGTAGGCCGTCCACGGGTCGCCGTCCAGCACCAGGCCGCCGTAACCGTCGTTGCTCTCATCTGCATCGCTGCGGAAGATGGCATTGGCGGCGCAAGCCTGTTTGCGCAAATCCTCGCCAGTTTCTGGCGCGTTTTTAAAACCCAGCTCACGCGCCCAGCTCAGGTTGTAAAAGAGCAGGCGGGTCGAGCGCACGGCCGGCAGCCCCAACCGGCGGCCATCCAGATCGTCCTGACGCCACAAACCAGCCGGGAAGTCGTTCAGGTCGGCCTGGGTAAAGCCAAATTCGGGATTGGAAAAGTAGGGATTGAGCGGCGCGAGCAGGGATTCTTCATCCCAGGCCAGGGCTTGCTCTGGAAGCGCCAGCACAAGCTCCGGCAACCCGCTGCCTGTTTTTGCGCTCCGAATGGCGGCCTCCAACCCGCTCAGGTTTTGCCATCCGCTGACCTTGACGGTGAGGCCCCACGGGTTGACCAGGCTAAATTCAGCGGCCATTTGAGCCATCAGGCTGGCCTGTTCCCCATCCAACCCATGCCACAGGCTGACGGTTAACCCGCGCAAGGCTTCGCTGCTGACGCCTAAATCTGGGGCCTGGGTCGGGGGGATGAGGGTGGGGGTGCTGGACGGCAGCGGCAGCGGCGTAGAGTCGGCTGCGATAGCGGTCGGCGTGCCGAGCGGCAGATAGGAGATTTCCAGGCACGCGGTGAGCAGGAAAGCGCAAAGAGCCAGGGATAGGAAAAATCGCTTCATGGGCGTTTTCTACATCCCTATCAGTGGAACCGGCGTAAAAACGAGTACGAAAATCACGATCATCAGCCAGGCCAGCCGCCGCCGGCCCGGATCAAGCGTCGTGATTTCGTCGAGGGTTTCAGGGTGGCTGCGTCCCATAAAAAAGATTAAGGCCGCCCACAGCCACCAGCCAGACCAAAACAGGCCCAGACCTATCAGCGCAACCATGATAAACGGCAAGGCCTTGCGAACTTTCCTGCCGAAGAGGGCGTACAGGATGTGACCGCCGTCAAATTGCCCGGCGGGGATCAGATTGAGGGCTGTCACCAAAACGCCCGCCCAACCCGCCAGCGCGACCGGGTGAATCATCACGTCCAGCCCGCCGAAAGGCACAGGTCTGCCGCTGAAAAAGTAGGCCAGCCAATACAGAACGGGCGGCAGGCCATTAAAATCGACTGGCGCAGGCAGAAGTTTTCCAAAAATGACAAATTTTGCCAGCAGGTAGAGGATCGAATTGCCTTCGATAAATCCACCTTCGCTCGGCTGGATGATGCCGGTCGTGGAAAGCCCCAGCCCGATCAGCAAAACCGGGATGGAGACGATCAGCCCTGCCAGCGGCCCGGCAATCCCGATATCGAACAGGGTGCGTTTGTTTTTGGGCAGCTCGCGCATGTTGATAAAAGCGCCCATCGTGCCTAAAATGCTGAAAGGTAAGGGAATGAAGAAGGGCAGGCTGACGTCGGTTTTGTGGTGACGCCCAGCAAAGTAATGGCCGAACTCGTGCGCCAGCAGAATCGACAGCAGGGCCAGCGCAAAAGGCCAGCCTGTATAAAAGTAGCGCGCCATCACCGCCAACGCGCCGAGGGCATCTTCGGGGATTGGAACGCCTTCAGGAATTTGCGCGCCGACGAACATCACGCTCAGGACGGTCAGGATGAACATGATCAGGTTGGTGCGCGGGTTGGAGGGCGGCGGGGCGGGTAATTTTTCGACCAGAAAGATGGTCTGGGCTTCGCTTTCGCCATCACGGAAAAGCGGCATCAGGTGATGGGGTTTGAGGGCTTCGGCCAGTTGGTCGTAGGCTGCCGCGCTGTCGATGCCGGCCAGGAGTTGGCCGCGATAGCGCAGCAGGTACGGGTCGCTATGCCCGCCGCTGGTCAGGTCTTCGATGCGGAAGATGCGCGCTACCAGGCTGTTGATAATTTCGGGGTCAGTTGTCATGAGCCAATCGGGGATATTCTGAAATTTGATGAGTTTCTGATTGAATGAAGCAGGTCTACGGGAGTGGATGGGAGTCGAACCCACCCTGGAACGCAACGCGCCCCAACACTGATTTTGAAGACCAGGAGGCCCACCAGGACCTAGCCACTCCCACCTGCAAGGATACTCTAGTTTTTGATTTTCGTAAAATGTTTTTTGGCCGCGATGAGAATCATTTAAAACTGTTCAGGGCCGGATTGCCTTCCAAAACTCCCCCATTCCTTGGGCCAGCAGCGGCAGGAAGAGCGCGGTCAGAATGCTGAAGAAGATGACCGCCAGGATGACCAGCAGCCCGCTGCTGATACCGGTCCAGGCCATCCAATGCCCACCCGGTCGGCGTAGCCCGCGCAAGCCGCTGACGAGCGAGACGATTGCGCTGGCGAGTGCGGCCGGGTAGCAGACCAGGGCCGTCAGCGGCAGAAAGGGCATAAACCCGACCCCAAAGAAAAAAAGCGTAAAAATAGCGGAGACCAGGCTCAGGCGGGCCGGGCGGTTGGAGACAGTCGAATTCATGTGCGGATTATACAGGAACTCTTGCAAAGCCAGACCCCCGTGGGCTTGCAAATCTCGTGGCGCGCAGCCGCAGGGCGGCCTTTTTCTGTCAAAATGGAAGATTACCACTAACGGGTACTCGTGCTTGGCGGGGAAGAGCATCCGGCCCGCAAGGTCAGGCCCGTTTTGGGGTCGGGCGTGAGGAGATACTTCGCATAACCCGAACACCCGTTCCAATATTTTAAGCCAATCGTCAGGTTGGAGGGCGCTTCGGGATGCTATAATGATTTTGTTCCCTGTACTGAAATTATTTCTTATAAAACCGCCCTTCGACCGCGCTCCGCTCACATCGTCCCGATCTATTTCGGGAGGGCTTGACACCTGAAACCTGAAACCTGACACCCTAAAATGTCCTTCGTCCACTTGCACACCCACACGGTTTACTCCCTGCTTGATGGCTTCTCGAACATCAAGAAGCTGGTTAAACGCGCCAAGGAAATGGGCATGCCCGCCCTGGCGATCACCGACCACGGCACGATGTTTGGCGCAATTGAGTTTTACAATGCCGCCAAAGCCGCCGAGATTAAGCCGATCATCGGCGTCGAAACCTATATGGCCGCGCGCCGGATGAGTGACCGCGACAGTAAACTGGACAAAAAGTCTTCGCATTTGCTGTTGCTGGCTGAAAATGAGATCGGCTATAAGAACCTGCTCAAACTGACTTCCAAAGCCCAGATGGACGGTTTTTATTACTATCCGCGTATTGACCACGAACTGTTGGCCGAACACGCCGAAGGGTTGATCTGCACGACGGGTTGTATGTCGGCTGAAATCCCGCGCGATCTGCTCGCGGAACGCCCCGACGAAGCGGTCCGGCGCATGAATTGGTACTACGATATTTTTGGCCCCGACCGTTTTTATGTCGAGTTGCAGCAGCATAATATTGCTGAAATTACCGATCTAAACCGCAAATTGGTCGAGATGGGGGCAAAATATTCGGCCAAATTCGTCGCCACCAACGATGTCCATTACATCGAACCGGCAGACGCCCAATATCAGGACGTGCTGCTTGCCATCCAGACCGGTAAATTGCTGAAAGACCCAGACCGGATGCGCTACGAAAGCCAGACCTTTTACCTGCGTTCTCCCCAGGAAATGAGCCAGCTGTTTGCCGAAATTCCCGAAGCGCTTAGCAACACGGTTGAAATCGCCGAGCGCTGCAATGTCGATTTGGGATTTAAAGGCTATCACCTGCCTGAATTTGACGTGCCGGCAGACTTTACCCCTGAAACCTATCTGCGTCATCTGTGTGAAATTGGCCTGGAAAAACGTTACGGCAGCCACAAGGAAGACCCTGAAATCCGCGAACGGCTCGATTTTGAGTTGGGCGTCATTCACCAGATGGGCTTCGATGCCTACTTTTTGATCGTCTGGGATTTGTGCCGTCACGCCACGCAGCACGGAATCTGGTACAACACGCGCGGTTCGGCGGCTGGATCGATTGTGGCCTACACCCTTTTTATTACCCTGGTCGACCCGATTCAACATCAACTGCTTTTTGAGCGATTCCTTAACCCCGGACGCATTTCGATGCCGGATATCGACCTCGATTTTAGGGATGACCGCCGCGCTGAAATGCTCGAATACTGCGCCCACAAATACGGCGATGACAAAGTCGCCCAGATCATCACTTTTGGGACGATGGCCGCCCGCGGATCGCTGCGCGACGTGGCCCGCGTCATGGATGTTCCCATTTCGGAAGTGGACCGAATCGCGAAGCTGGTGCCAAACGTTCCCGGCAAGCCGGTCACACTGACCGAAGCCCTGGAACAAGTCCCCGATCTCAAGAAAATTTACAACACCGAACCGGCCCTGCGGGCCGTGATTGACACCGCCATTCACATGGAAGGTGTCATCCGCAATGCCGGGACTCATGCCGCCGGGGTCGTGATCGCCGATAAACCCCTGACCGAGTACCTTCCGATTCATCGGCCCACCTCCAACGCCGAAGAAACCCCGATCAAGACCGTCACCCAGTTTGAAATGGGCATTCTCGATAGCATGGGCATGCTCAAAGTCGATTTCCTGGGGCTTTCGACCCTGACCGTCATGGCCCGCGCCTGTGACTTAATTCGCGAACGCACCGGCAAAGAATACGACCTGAGCAACATCCCGACCGACGACCCCAAGACCTTTGAATTGCTTGGCGAAGGCAGAACTGCCGGCATTTTTCAGTTGGAAGGCAGCGGCATGACCCGCTGGGTGGTCGAGATGAAACCCCAAAATCTCGATCACATTATTGCGATGGTGGCACTCTACCGCCCCGGCCCGATGGACTTCATCCCCAGTTACATCAAACGGATGCATGGCGAAGAACCGATTGATTACCGTCACCCTTCGCTTATGCCCATCTTTGGCGATACCTACGGCATTCCGGTTTACCAGGAACAGATCATGCGCGCCTCGGTCGAGATTGGCGGATTCACGCGCGCCGAATCGGACGACTTGCGCAAGGCTATTTCCAAAAAACTGGCTGATAAGATTGCCAGCAACAAAGAAAAATTTATCAAAGGCGCGGTTGCAAAAGGGGTGATGGACAAAGCCACCGCCACCGCTATTTTTGAAGACTGGGAAAAGTTTGCCCGTTACGGCTTCAACAAATCTCACGCTGCTGATTATGGCCTGGTCGCCGTTCAGACCGCCTACCTGAAAGCGCACTATCCCGCCGAGTACATGTCGGCCCTGATGACCGTTTTCAAAGACTCAAGCGATAAAGTTGCGCTCTACATCTCAGAAGCGCGCAACATGGGCATCGAAGTCCTCCCGCCCGATGTTAATCACTCGCTTTATTTTTTCAGCATCGAAGACTGCCCCGAAACGGGCAAAGCCGCCATCCGTTTTGGAATGGGCGCGGTCAAAAATGTCGGACAAGGCCCGGTCGACGCGATTCTTTCGGCCCGCAAAAAGGACGATCTCGAACTGGCCTTCAAAGACATCAACGAATTTGCCCAACGGGTCGATTTGCGTGCGGTCGGCAAACGGCCGCTTGAATGTCTCATCAAAGTTGGCGCGCTTGATTCGTTTGGAACGAGGGCCGGGCTGCTGGCCTGCCTCGAGCAAACAGTCGCCGCTTCTGCTTCGCACATGCGCGCTGCCGAAAGCGGGCAGCTATCGATGTTTGGCGGCGCAAGCGGTATCCAGGCCGAAAGCATCCGCCTGCAAGATATGCCAACCGACCGCAAAGATACCCTGGCCTGGGAGCGCGAACTGCTCGGCCTCTATCTGTCCGATCACCCGCTCTCTGCCCACGCCGAACTGCTGACGCGCGCCGTCAGCCACAACTCCCTCAGCCTGAATGAAGCCGGCAACCAGGAGCGGGTGCGCGTTGCGGGCCTGGTCGTCTCGGCGCGCGCCTTCAGAACCAAAAAAGACACCATGATGGGCTTCGTCACGCTCGAAGACATGCAGGGCAATATTGAACTGGTCATCTTCCCGCGCACCTGGGACAAATTCCGCCACCTGTGCGAAGACGGCAAAGTCCTGGTGGTCGATGGCAAAGCCGACGGCACCACTCCGCCCAAAGTGCTGGTGGATGAGATCAAAACGGACGTTACATTTTATGACAGTGTTGCCGCAGGCGATGAATATCTGCCCCCTGCGCCCGGTTCCCCCGTAACAGACTCCCCCAAGCCGGTTCTCGTTAAAAGACCCGCTGCCACGCCCCCGCCGGCCCCCGTCAAGATCGCCGAACCGGCCACAGATTACATCCCCGAACCCGCAGAAGACGATGGCTTTTTTGACGATATGCCCCCGCTGCCCGAAGCCCCGCCCGATTGGGACACTTTCAGCCTGCCTGAAAAGACTCTTTCCGCCGCGCCGCCGCCAGCCGCTCCGCTCGACGATTTACTGACCCTCCAGCAATACGGTGATACGCCTCGCGCCCGGGCCAAAGTGCCAACACCGGCGGCCGTTCCGGCGCTGATGATGCCGCCCGCGCCGCCCCGCCCGATTGCCCCGCCAACCACCCTTGATCCTGAAGACGATGGCCGGCCGCCGCGCATCATCACCGTTTACCTGCGTCCGAGCGGCGACCAGACCCGCGACCGGCGCCGGATCAAGAACGTTTACGGCATTCTGATCTCACACCCTGGCCGCGATCGCTTCTCGTTCTACGTCACCGAAGATGGCCGCGCCCATCTGATCGACTTTCCAAATGATACCACCCGCGTCTGCGTCGAAATGCTCGAGCGCCTGAAAAAACTGCTCGTCAACGAAGATTGGCGAATCGAGGAGATTCAGTACCAGTAAAATATTGAGCCATCAGATATTTTACGGACGACAGAACGCAGATTTGACAGGTTTTTCAAAAACTTCGTGAAAATCCACATCATCTAAAGAATCCGGGTTCTATTTTTACCTGATTCCAAAGAATGATGCCGCTGGTAAAATGCCAAAAAACTGGAAGAATATAAAACCGCCGCCAGGACGAAAAGCCCGGGCGGCGGTTTTGGTTTGGATCCAGTAAAGCAACGCGAACTGCCTGCCAGCCCCTCGCGCACCGCGGCGCAGCGCTCACAGTCTGCCCGGTCGCAGAGCAGGGCCAGCGGATTCTTCTGGATGGCTTCGATCGTTTTGACGATGACCGCCCGGACCGGCACAGCCCGGATGACGGCCTGGCCGGCCTGGATGGTAATGGTCTGCGGGCGCAGGGCGGGTTCGATGGCTTCAAAGCCTGCCGAACAGCCCGGAAAGCCGGGACAGATTACGTTTCCGCTCTCGGTTAACGCCCAACGCGTGAATTGTTTGCGCTTGGCCAGTTTCTCTGCCAGGTGAATGACGGTATTGGCGGTATGATCGACTCCCAGCAGCAGCACCCAGCCGTCGGCATTGGCGATCTCCATCAGCGGGGCCAACGGGTTTGCAAGTGTCTGACTTTTTAGGATTTTTTCGGCATTGGCTCCCACAAACGAGAGGATCGGGTGCGGCGAGCGTTTTACCTGCGGCCTGTGGCGCAGATGTTCCGGCACGACGCCCATCATCACGTCGGCGGGCATATCTGCCTGGTAAGGCTCGGCCAGCCGATTCCACTGTTGGGCGCGCGCGTAATTAACCGCGTTGTTGGCCGGGCCGGAAGCGGGCGTGACCATGGTTTTGTAGGTATGGGCCGGCATGATCAGCGCGCCGAGCGTATACAGGAGGGCGGTCACGATTGAATCGGCGCCACCGCTGATTTCGCCAAATGCGCGCAGCGAGGCATGGGCCACGACAACTTTGTCGTTTAGTTTGAGTTCTTGAAAAGCGAGGATAAGATCGTTGTATTCCAGCACGCTTTTATTTTCCCGTCCAGCGCGGCTTTCGCTTTTCGAGGAAGGCGCGCATGCCTTCTTTTTGATCCTGGCTGGCAAAGGTCAATTGGAACAGGCGGCGCTCGTCTGCCAGAGTCTCGGAGAGCGACCCCTCAAAGGCGGCGTTGACGGCTTCTTTGGCAAGTTTCAGGCTGAGGGGAGAACGATCTGCAATTTCGGCGGCGAGTGAAAGCGCCTCGTCCAGAATCCGCTCGTTGGGCACGACCCGGTTGACCAATCCAAATTGTTCTGCTTCTGGCGCGCTGAGTTGGCGGTTGTTCAGAATCATTTCCATTGCGAGGGCTTTCCCGACAGCCCGCGTCAGACGCTGGCTGCCGCCTCCGCCGGGGATGACGCCAATCGTGACTTCCGGCAGGCCAAATTTGGCGTTTTCAGCGGCCACGACCAGGTCGCACAGCAGCACCAGCTCGAAGCCGCCACCCAGCGCGAAGCCCGAAACGGCGGCGATTAGCGGTTTGGCGATCTGGGCCAAGCACGCGAAAAGATCGCTAAAGCCATTGCTGCTCATTTCGATGGCGCTCATTTCGGCCATTTCTTGGATGTCGGCTCCGGCGGCAAAGGCGCGCGGGCTGCCCGTCAGCACAATTGCGCCGATGGCCGGGTCGGCGTCGAAAGCGGAAAGGGCTTCGGCCAGTTCGGTCAGCATGGCGCGGTTGAGGGCGTTCAGGGCCTGCGGACGGTTGAGGCGGATCAGCGCCACGCGCCCGTCGATTTCGCTCAGGATATGGGTGTTGGTCATGCGGCCTCCTTGCTTATGGCGGAATTATACGCCTAAAGCGGCCCATGATTTACGGGTTTTGCGGAGGTGGTTTTTAGAGCTGGTAGAGTTCGAGCAGGACGCCGCCCGTGCTTTCAGGGTGGATGAAGGCGTAGCGTTTGCCATCGGCGGCGCTGCGCGGGGTTTCGTTGATCAGACGGATGCCTTTTTCTTTAAGTTGGGTCATCATGCCTTCGATGTCATCGACCTCGAGGCAGACGTGGTGCATTCCCGGCCCACGCTTGGCGAGATATTTTGCCAGCCCTGAATCGTCTGTGGTTGGGCAGACCAGCTCGATCTCTGCCCCGGCCACCGGCAGGAAGGCCACCTGGCTGGCTTCGGCTGGCACGTCGCGCAGTTCGTGCAGTTCGATTCCGAGCGCGTCGCGCCAGAAATGCAGGGATTTCTCCATATCTTCCACAACGATGGCGACATGGTTGATGCTGTTAATTTTAGGCATGGCTTCCTCCAAGTTTAGGGTTAAGTTTCTGGAGCGGGCAAAAGAATTTGAATTGTAATCTATCGCCCGAAATCAAAAACCATCCAGCATTTTGTCTGGCAAAGAATTGGGGCTGCGATTTTAGACAGGCAAGTTTTACCACAGGCCGGAGCGGGCGTCATTGTGCTTTTCTTCTTGTTTTTCGGGTTATCAAAGCATGAATGTTTTTCTCGTGTAAAATAACGTCTATGAAAAAACTCATTCAAAATCCGTTGACCCTATTTTTTGCAACCCTGGCGCTGATTGGCCTGCTCTCGCTGTTTGGGCCACAGGAGAAATCTTTGGGGACCAATGTGCGGATTGTGTACCTGCACGGGGCCTGGGTGCTGGCTGCCGAGGTGGCTTTTTTGTGCGCGGCCCTGGCCGGTCTGGCGGGGCTGCTCGCCTCGCAGTGGAAGGCCTTGTCTGGCCGCCAATCTCTCTTTTACGATTGGTCGACCGCCCTCGGGCGGACCGGCATCGTTTTCTGGCTGACCTACCTGCCGCTCTCACTCTGGGCGATGCAAGCCAACTGGAACGGCCTCTTCCTTTCTGAGCCGCGCTTCAACCTGGCGATCACGTTTGCGGTGGTTGGCCTGTTATTGCAAATTGGCCTGTGGCTTTTCAACCTGCCCTGGGCGACCGCATTGGGCAATATTCTCTTTATCGTTATCCTGCGCTATGTCTTTTCGGCTGCCGATTACGTCATGCACCCGCCGCCCTCGCCCATTTTCAACTCTGGCAACGCGCCGGTGATCGTGTTCTTCGTCAGCCTGATTGTCCTGACCGGCCTGGCTGCCTGGTTCCTGACGCTTTCGTGGTTGAAATTAATCCGTAAACAGCCGCCTCGTCTTGAGAGAAAAGGAGTTTAAGATGCAAAAGAAAAGTTTTTGGGCTTCGCCCGTCACCATCATTTTACTGGTACTCTTCATTTTATGCTGTTGCTGCCTTGTCTTATCGCTGGGCGGCCTGTTTGGGTTGTACGCGTTCGGAAAAGACGTAAACATCAATCAGAGTTTGCCGTACGAGCCGGGCTTTTCGTTTGATACTTCCACGCCGACCCCGGTTGCGCTCGACCGCACCCCGATTGAAGATGTCCCGCTCGATACGTTCAATATCCTCCAAAACACGATTGTCCCGATTAATGATCCGCGTGAGCTGGCCGAGCGGCTGGCGGGGGTTGCCAACATCCCCGAAACATCCCCCAGCGGGCCTTTCACCGTCGGCGATTCGGATGAGTTTTGGGTCACCAATGTCGATAGCAACGAAAACTTTCAGATCAAGGCCACCCTGCGCTACGTGACCCCCAGCACCTATTTCTGGATCGAAGACGGCGTCCGTTATAACGAGCGCGAACTGCGTGACCTGGCCGAAGCCTTCGACCAGAAAATTTACCCGACCAACCGTGAGTTCTTCGGCCCCGAACCCAAACCGGGCATCGATGCTGATGAGCGCATTTACGTGCTGTATGCGAGTGGGCTTGGCAGTTCTTTGGCGGGTTATTTCTCGTCCGCAGATGCGGTTCATCCGCTGGCGCACAAATATTCCAACGCGCACGAAATGTTCCTTTTTAACTCTGATACGGTTCGTTTCAGCGAGGAGTTTACCTACGGCGTGCTGGCTCACGAATTCCAGCACATGATTCACTGGTATCAGGATCGCAACGAAACATCCTGGCTGAATGAGGGCTTTTCAGAGCTGGCTACCCTGCTCAATGGTTACAACGTCGGCGGCTTTGACTACGCTTTTATCTCCAACCCCGATTTGCAGCTCAACGACTGGCCGAGCGACTCGAGCGCCACCACGCCGCACTATGGCGCGGGGTTCCTTTTTACCGCTTACTTTCTGGATCGTTTTGGTGAAGAAGCGACCCAGGCCCTCGTCCGCCACCCTGAAAATGGACTGAACAGCGTCGATACGGTCTTGCGTGAGATCAACGCCCTTGATCCGCTGAACGGCCAACTGATTCAGGCCGACGACCTGTTTCTGGATTGGGTGATTGCCAACTATCTGGGGGATGCCGGCGTTGCGGATGGGCGCTATGCTTACGTCCGCTACGACCGCGCTCCGCAAGCCTCCGCCACAGATTCCGTTTACAGTTGCCCCGCCACGCTGAGCGGACGAACCGTCAAACAATATGGCACCGATTACATCAAGATTACCTGTGACGAAGATTTCGTCCTGCGCTTTGAAGGCGCCACCAAAACCCGGCTGCTGCCGGCCGCGGCAGACGCTTACTCTGGCCGGTACGCTTTCTGGTCGAACAAAGGCGACGAATCGGACATGACCCTGACCCGCGAATTCGACTTTAGCGAAGCCTCCGGCCCGCTCGAAATCAGCTTTCAGACCTGGTACGATCTCGAACAAGACTACGACTATCTCTACCTGGTCGCCTCGACCGATAACGGCGCCACCTGGAAAATCCTGTTAACGCCCTCTGGCACCGCCGAAGACCTGTCTGGCAATTCCTATGGCTGGGGCTACAACGGCGCCAGCAACGGCTGGCAAAAGGAAACGGTTGACCTCTCAGAGTTTGCCGGAAAGAAAGTCTTGCTGCGCTTCGAATATGTGACCGATGCCGCCGTCAATGGCGAAGGGCTGCTGCTGGATGATGTCAGCGTTCCAGCGGTCGATTATTTCAGCGATTTCGAGAGCGACGAGGGCGGCTGGCAGGCTGCCGGTTTTGCCCGCATTCAAAATTCTCTGCCGCAAACTTTCCGCCTGGCGCTGATTTACCAAGGTGCCGAGACGCGCATCGAAAAAATTGAGCTGCCCGCCGATCAGTCCATCGAGATCCCGATCCGCGTTGGCAGCGATGTCGATGCAGTTATCTTAACCGTCAGCGGAACCACCCGCTTTACGCGTGAAGCCGGCGCTTATTCGCTCGAAATCCGCTAAACATTCTAAAAATGCAAAAGAGCCACAGCCGCTTGAACGGGCTGTGGCTCTTTTGTTCTCTAACCGTTTGAAAATCAGGCCGAACGGCGATGCTTCTTGCGGGAAGTTTTTTTCCACAGGCCCACGTAGGCCAGCACGGCAATCGCAATATACATGATGGTCTTGGGAATCATCAACATCCCCAAGAGCGGATATTGGCGCACAAAAAAGATGACCGGCGTATAAAACAGGTAAGAGAAAAAGATGCAATAGCCAATCCAGCGGAAGAGCCGGTCGCCGGATTTGAGCGCATCGCGCAAGATCAGGTACATCACGCCCAGCCCAAGAATCATCAGGAAGATGTTCCGAAACGGGCCCCAAAACTCAGGCGCGCTGGCGTTGCCCCACTCGTTTTCGGGAAAGGCCATCACCAGCAAGCGGATCGGGACTGTGCCCAGTAAGAAATATTCGAACCAGCCAAAGGAGGCCTGGTTGCGTTCTTTCCAGATGTAGAGCATCATGACATAGAAGAAAGTGATGGTGACAGCGGTTGCGAGCGCCCCCAGCCCCACCAGGAGGCCATTTTGTTCAACCCCGCCCCGGGCATACGCCCAAACCCGAAAACCGACGTGGCCTGTATCGCCGATGGCCAGCAATACAAACGCCCAGCGGAACAGGTTGGCCACCTGATAGGATTTCTTTTCAACACGAGGCAGGTTGCGCGACATCAGGATGACCATCACCCAGATGACGAACAGATAGAGAACATTGAACCCAGTTTCAAAAGCGACCAGCAGTTCTTGAGACATGACGACTCCTTTGCGATCTTGGTGGTTTATGGCGAGGCAAAAATCCCCAAATGATTGGCGACCGGCCTTTCACGGCCCCAGATGAAATTAATGGGAGAATTCATGACCTCGTATTTGCCTGTTTTTGGATTTTGAATAACCAGGGTGGATGAACCGCCGCCGTCCAGGTTGATGGCATTATCGCCGCCGTAGAAAATCATCAGGTCGGCCATTTCCTGGACGGTGACGCCCTCGCTGTAAAACGGCTGGCGGCCATCGACCACAATCAGGATCAGGCGGTTTCCGGGGCCGTCCAACCCGATGGCGGTGCGCGGGGCGGTGCGGGTGTCGTTCAGGTCTTCGATTGGCTGCTTATCTCTGACGAGCCAACTCATGCCAGAGATGGCGTTATAAATTTTGCGGATTGGCGCGCCAAACGAGGCTTCTTTTTTGTCGTTGATAAAAATCGTCGGGCCGTTACGGACAAAATCGCCATATTGAATTCGGCGCGAAGCGCTCAGGCCATGCGGTTTGACCGGCTGCCCGATTTTTGGGTAATAGTCCCAGGGTGTGTTGGCCCACCAGGGGGTGAAGCCATCCCCGTTAATGGCGATCTGCACCCCAAAGTCGCGGGCGAACTGGGAGGTGGTACGCGCATCCAGCGGGGATTCCTGATTTCGTCCGCGCCGGTCTGGGGGCGTCACGAACACATCCAGCCCTTGCACGCGTAAATCTACGGTGACGATATGAGCGACCATGGTGCGCGGGGCGTAATGGACGCGCCGGTAATACGTGATGCCAGGATAAAGCTCTTCGCGCATTTCGACCATCGCCGGGCGGCTGGCGTAGTAAATAAAGATGAACGCGCCCAGGCCGAGAAATACAACAAGGATCAAGATCCACCAATAACGTTTCATGATGGTAATTCTAACCTGAAAAAGGCCTATAATTGAGAAATAATGTACAATCTTTTGCGGAGGCTGGGATGATCAAAAATCAATGGTATGTAATTCTCGAATCGAATGAAATCAGGCCGGGCAAGCCGGTTGGTGTGACGCGCATGGGCGAGAAGATGGTCGCCTGGCGTGATAGCGCGGGCAAGGCCGCCGTGATGAGCGATTTATGCCCGCATCGCGGCGTGGCTCTCTCGATTGGGGCCGTGAAGGGCGATGCGATTCAGTGTCCGTTTCACGGTTTTGAGTAC
>JAVEWN010000056.1:0-22315 GCA_034004515.1 Anaerolineales bacterium
AATGAATGCCGTCCCAAAAATGAACATCCATTATTTCATAATTTATTCTGGATTAATGTGGATGGTTTCAATTTACATCGTTATCAGGAATAAATATTATAAAAATTATGATGGCCTGCAAACCGCGCCCGCCACTACGCCCAGCTGAGATCGTTATGGGCACGGTTTTTATCCTGCCCGCTTGGTTCGCAAAAAAGCATGAGCAAATGGACGGTATGCGGGTCAGGCAGGTTTGGGTTGTAAATTAGAATACGGAATCGCCGAAAACTAAAATGGCAAGGATCAAAATGGATATTGCAACGCTTCGCACCCTTTTTCCGGTAACACAAAAATCGGTCTATCTCAATAACGCCGCAGAATCTCCGCTCAATACAAGAGTGCAGCATAAGCTCGAAGAGTATCTGAAACTTGCGGCGGAGGAACCGCACAACAAGCCGCCTGTCCGCGAAATCGTCCGCGAAAAACTTTCACAAATTTTTGGCGGAACAGTGGATCAGTACGCGCTCGTCACCAGCACCGGGGTTGGGATCGGCATCGTCGCTTCTGGCTATCCCTGGCAAAAAGGCGATAACCTCGTCCTGCCGATCGATGAGCATTGGAATAACACGTTTCCCTGGCTGGCTCTCCGCGAACGGGGTGTAGAGGTGCGCCTGGTGCCGGTCGGAGAAGATCAGCGGGTTGACCCCGATCAGGTCGCGGCTCTGGTGGATAAAAATACCCGCATCCTTTCCACCGCTGCCGTCCGTTTTAATACAGGTTTCCGAACCGATCTCAGGTTGTTAAGCGAAATTGCGCACGACAAAGGCGCGCTCTTCATGGTCGACGGCATTCAGGGGGCCGGTGTATTCCCGATAAACGTCACTGCGGAGGGGATTGATATCCTGGCTTGTGCAGGTTTCAAATGGCTGCTGGGAATGCCAGGCACAGGATTTTTGTATGTCAACAAAATAGCGCAGGAAAAAATAGGCGCAGTTTTGCCCGGCATGTTTGCTGCCGAAAATAATTCGCGAGAATTGCATTATCTGCCCGATGCCCGCCGTTACGAAACCGGCACGATTGCTTATTCACTTTTCCACGCATGGACGGCTGGTTTGGAAATTCTTCAAGAAGTCGGAATTTCCGATATCCACGCCCGTGTGCTGGAGCTGACCGATCAAATTATTGCAGGGATACGCTCCAAAAACATCAAAATCGTCACTCCTGTTGAAAAAATGAGCGAACGTTCCGCCATTATTTCTTTTACGCTCGGCTCAGAAACGGCCAACCATGAGGGTTACAAAAAGTTAGGACGACATAATATCCAGGTCGCTCCCCGTGATGGACGAATTCGCGTCAGCCCTAATTTCTTTAATACAGAAGAAGAGATCGATCGATTCTTGGCGCTGTTATAAAGAAATACAAAACAGCGCTGTCTCATTCGGGCTGGCGCGCTATTGCCTGGCGAGGTGCCGCAGGCCTCCCGGCAAACTTCTATCCGCTGGCTGAAATGACCGAACCGAAAGTAAAAAAGATGAAGCGAAAAATAATGATTGTCTGCGTAATGGCAATCTTCATGAGCGTCTTTACGGCCTGTCAAACTGAGAAGAAGTTGGACGCATCAGACTTTGAATTTCTCAAAAAGGGAATCAGCTATTCAGAAATTGTAGAGAGGCTGGGGAAACCATCTGGTGATGTGGGTTCCGGGCTTTATATCTATACTTACCCGCTTTCGGATGGCAGGATCGTCTATATTTCATTTGCGAACCTGGATCATTTAGAAAACGCCCGGATTTATGACTTGAACACCCAGGAAAGTATTTCATTAATTACGCCTTGATGGGCGTTTGGGCTTATTGTGGTGTTATCCTAAGAACGCGCCCACAAAGCGCGCAACGTTTGTTTCTAAAGGAGTTAACCGCGTGAAGATTATCGAAGGGGTTCCTGTTTGGGGCGAGCCAGTCGACGAGGGCGCGTTATCTCAGATTTTGAATTGCTCAAAAACTGCGGAGCACGCCGCAATGATGGCAGACCACCACAAAGGTTACGCGGTACCAATTGGGGGCGTTGTTGCCTACTCCGATAGTATTTCGCCATCCGGGGTCGGGTATGACATCGCCTGTGGAAATAAGGCTGTTTTGACAAACTTGCGCGCCGCAGACATTCAGAAAGATATTTCCCGGATCATGGATTTAATTTGGGACAACCTTTCTTTTGGCGTGGGCCGCCGCAATGAGACCACCACCGTCGACCACGAATTATTTGACGATCTGGCCTGGAAGCTCGGCGCGGTTTCGCCGCTCAAAACAATGGCGCGCCAGCAATTGGGCACCATCGGTTCGGGAAATCATTATGTGGATTTATTCAGCGATGAACAGGGCAGGTTGTGGCTTGGCGTTCATTTTGGTTCGCGCGGTCTCGGCCACAAAACGGCCACCTACTTTTTGAAGGCTGGCGGCGCAAAAGACGGGATGGACGTAGACCCGTTGGTTGTTCGCGCCGAATCTTCTCTCGGTTCTGATTATCTGGCCTGCATGGCGTTGGCCGGCCGTTATGCTTATGCTGGCCGGGATTGGGTCTGCGCCGAAGTTGCCCGTCTATTGGGGGCAGAAATTCTTGAAGAGGTTCACAACCACCATAATTTCGCCTGGCGCGAGAAACACCAGGGCAAAGATATGTGGGTGATTCGGAAAGGAGCTACGCCAGCCTTTCCGGGACAAAAAGGTTTTGTGGGCGGGTCGATGGGCGATAACTCTGTAATTTTGGAAGGGATAGAGAATGCCGAAGCGCAATATTCCCTCTATTCCACCGTCCATGGCGCGGGCCGGGTCATGTCCCGGACAGCCGCCCGCGGCAAGGTAAACCGCAAAACTGGCGCGGTTATTTCCGCGGGCGCGATAACCCGCGCAATGATGAATGAATGGCTGCGCAAGCAGGGGGTGACGTTGCGGGGCGCGGGAACCGACGAGGCCCCGCAGGCTTACAAAAGGTTGCCAGAAGTCCTGGAACATCACAGGGCGTCTGTAAAAATATTGCACACTCTCAAGCCATTGGGTGTCGCAATGGCAGGCGAGAACGAGTTGGACCCCTTCAAAGATTGAGACTGTTTTTGAGCCTGATTTTGTTGAAAAATTTTTAGGCAAAGTGCGCAAAGAAAAATAAAAAAACTGGCCGCTCTGGGCGGCCTTGGGTAAAAAACAGAAAACTTAACCGGGGTTTTTATCCCGAACTGATGTTTTGTAAGAACTTTAGCGCCCGCGCAGGAAGGAAATAAATGCGCCGAATGCGCCGATCAGCGTCAGCAAGGTGATGACCAGGCCGGTCGGCACAATGCTGCGAGCGCCCCCGGTTTCCACTTCATAGGTCGGGACAATCAGCGGGGCGGGCGGGGTAAAGGTTGCCATGCGCGTCGGGGTATACTGCGGCAGGAATGCCGCCGCAAGAGTTGGGTCAATCGTCGGCGTGGTGGCCGGGGTCGGGGTGGGAGGCGGTTCTACGATTTGCAGAGAAACCCCGGGCGGCCCCAGTGAAACCAGCGGGGCGTAGACCCATCCGACATTGCCCGGCACACCGGGGTATGAGATTTGAATCCAATCTCCGCCGGGTGAGCGCCCAAGCGCGGGCGATTCTTGTTGCCATAGCAGAACGCCAATTGCCGGATACCAGTAGGAGTTTGGCCCGGAGCGAATATTGATCTGGTCTTCGTAGATTACTTTGATATAAGCGCCGGTTGGGGTTCCTGTTACGGTGGGGATGGAACCGGTTGGCTGCTGGGCTGCAACCGAACGAACCGGTTCAGCGTTAAGTAATATCACCAAAGAGATGGTAATAAGCGTTAGTGAGATGATCCATCGCAGACGAAAATTCATTTCACACCTGTTTCCGAAAAATTTGAGAAAGGTGATTATAATCTAAAGTATGGACAAGCGAATTTTCTACGGCGAAATAACCCCAGGAGATATTTCAGACGCCCTGACTTCTCATTTTAACCGCGGAAATTTCCGCACCCAAGTGGTGGGCGACCCCAATAACCTGAAAGTGCAAATTGCCAGCATCCGCAATGCCGCCAGCGGCGGCCAAACTGCCCTGACAGTCCATTTGCAAACTGTCGAAGATGGGGTCATGGCCAGCGTCGGCCAACAAGCCTGGCTGGGGGTGGCGGCCAGCCTGGGCCAATCGGCGATTGCGACCCTGATGAATCCCTGGAATCTGCTGAATCGCCTGGATGATATTGCTCAGGATATCGAAAGCCTGAAATTGGTGGAGAATACCTGGATGGTTATCGCAAAAGTGACGAGCGATCATGGGGCCAGCCAGCAATTGTCGGATCGCTTGCGGCGGCTGACCTGCGAATATTGTTATACGGCCAATAAAGCGGGTACGCCCTCCTGCATCGCCTGCGGCGCGCCGCTCGGGAAAATCCAGCCAACTACTTGTGTAGAATGCGGTTATGTCTTGCTGGCGCGCGAGGCAAAATGCCCGCAGTGCGGCAGAACTGCCTCACGCTAGGCGATCCATGTCAATAGCCATAATTTCTTATTGTCAATCCGCCTATAAAGTCGTAAAATGTTACTATCAGCGCTATACCCTAAACCGGGGAACAAGATGAGTATAACCCTTACAGATATTGAACATAGAATACAAACGCTTATTGAGATACATTTGGTTAAATTCCTGCCGGGCCAGGCCTGGCAGGATCGAATTGCGCATCGTCTGACAGATGCGATTGGGGCTAATGTCCTTGCTAACAATCTCGAAAACTCAGGACCGCCTAATTTTATTTTACTGGTAAACCCGCGCGTGCTCGCAGAATGGGAAAAAGAACCGCGCCTGGTTGAGGGTCTGACAAAAATTTTCAGGTTGGCTACCAGCGAAGCGGGTCTGAAATTCGAAACCGCGCCGACGATTACGCTCGCAAGCCGCGAAGATATTGACATGGATGATATTCAAGTTCGCGTTGGCGACGAGCAAACTGTGGCCGAGACCCAGAACGCTCGTCTCCAGGCGGCCAGCGCTGAAGAGGATGCGCTGCTCAAGACCGCCTTTATTATTATCGGCGGCACAAAAGTCTATACCATTGAACAAATGGTGGTGAACCTGGGCCGCCGGCTGGATAACCAGGTTGTGATTGACGATCCGCGCGTCTCACGCTATCATGCCCAGATTCGCTATGTGCGTGGAAAATTTATCATCTTTGATCTCAACTCGACGGGCGGAACCTACGTCAACGGACAACGCGCAAGCCAGAGCGTGTTGTATGCGGGCGATGTGATCTCGCTTGCAGGCCTCCCCATTATTTTTGGGCAAGACAATCCGCCGCCGGGACTAAGACCCACCAGTGGAGATACAGCCCCGCTCTCCAGACAAAGCAGCGAGCGTAGCACCGCTACGCTGAAAACAATCCCCCTCAACGACACAAAAAATACTTCGTAAATGAGCGCGTTTATATTTCTTGGCCTGCGCGTGCTTGCAGCCATTCTGCTGTATGCTTTTGTGGGCTGGTCTTTTTATTTAATGTGGCGGACATTAAAGTCGCAGGTCGATTTTCTTTCCTCGATGAAGATTGCGCCGATTAAATTGGGAATTCTCGCGACGAACGGCGAAAAGCAAATCGTCGAATTTCAGCAATCTGATTTTTTGATTGGGCGCGACAAAGACTGCGAAGTATTTCTGGACGATACTGCCGTATCTGCGCGCCATGCCCGCCTGTCTTTTCGACACGGCCACTGGTGGCTCGAAGACAGCGGTTCAAAGAATGGCACAATTTTAAATGAGAACCGCCTGACGATGCCAACGATCCTGACAAATGGGGATACAATTGTCTGTGGAGATACCGGCATAGAAATTATCCTGCCTGAATAACTCACAAAATTTAAGGAGAGAAATTTCTCATGAAAGAAAATCTGGCCTTTGCCGTGATTGGCGGTTCCGGGCTTTACGAGATGCAAGGTCTTGAAAATACGCGCGAGTATGTCTTAGAGACCCCTTTTGGGAAACCCAGCTCTCCGATCGTGGTTGGAATGCTGGAGGGCAAACAAGTGGCTTTTTTAACCCGGCACGGGATTGGTCATTTTATCTCCCCGACCGAGGTCAATTATCGCGCCAATATTTATGCGCTCAAAAGCCTGGGAGCCAAACAAATTATCGGCATCAGCGCCTGTGGTTCGCTCCGAGAAGATTATGCGCCGGGGCATATCGTCATCCCAGACCAAATTTTTGACAACACCAGCCGGCGCGAACGGAGCTTTTTTGGCGATGGATGTGTCGCCCATATCAGCGTGGCAAACCCTTTTTGCGGCAGGCTTTCGGAAGCTGTTCTCGAATCAGTTAAAAAGAGCGGCGCAAAGGTCCATAATGGAGGCATACTCATTACGATAGAAGGCCCCCGCTTTTCAACCAAAGCCGAATCTCATGCCTATCGGGCCTGGAGCATGTCCATTATTGGCATGACCGCCTGCCCCGAGGCATTTCTGGCAAGGGAGGCGGAGATTTGTTACGCGACCATGGCCCATGTCACAGATTACGATGTCTGGCACACCACCACAGAGCCGGTCACGGTGGAGGTGGTCATCCAAACCCTCAACAAAAATGCAGAAGTTGCCCAAGAATCGCTGCGCAACCTGGCCCGCAGTCTGGAAGAAAGCCCTGAATGCGCATGTCAGGATGCCCTGGCGAGTGCGCTCATCACCAACCCTGCCGTCATCCCGCCTGAAACCCGCGCCCGGCTCGGCCTGTTGGTGGAAAAGTATCTGAAGTAAACCCGTTTTGAGTTCTTTGCGCCCGTCCCACCTGACGCCTGTCCAGATTCAAGGCCGCCTATTAACCCTTGCGGCCTTCTTTATGTTGGTGCATGGGGCCGCTCTCAGCATTTCTCCTGCAATCCGCGAACAAAAATGGCAGGTTAATTATCTTTTCAACCACTGGGGCGGAATTCTAATCTGGCTGGTTTTGGTTTACGCCGCTCATCGTTATATTGGGTTGCATCTGCCCGATGCTGATCCATATTTATTCCCAATCGCAGCCTTGCTGAGTGGATGGGGCATGTTGAGCATCTGGAGGCTGACCAATACCTTCGGTGTGCGCCAGGCACTCTGGATCGCTCTTTCTTTTGTGGTTTTATTGGTCTTGCTGCGCAGCCATCAAATCCCCGAATTTTTACGAAAATACAAATATATCTGGCTGACAAGCGGACTGCTGCTGACGGCCTTAACTTTTGTACTTGGCGCAAACCCAATGGGCAGCGGGCCGCGCTTGTGGTTGGGTTGTTGCGGAATTTACTTGCAGCCTTCTGAACCGCTTAAGCTGCTTTTGGTTGTCTATCTTTCTGCTTATTTCGCAGACAAAATTCCAATGAGCCGGCGTATTCTGCCTTTAATTTTGCCGACCCTGTTTTTGTCTGGGATTGCGCTGGCCATCCTGCTCATACAACGCGACCTGGGGACCGCCTCAATTTTTGTTTTACTTTACGCGGTCATGGTTTACTTTGCATCCGCCAAGCGCCGCATTCTTATTTTAAGCGCATCGACCCTGGCAGGGCTGGGGCTGGCAGGCTATTTTTTGATCGATGTAATCCAGTCTCGCCTGACCTCCTGGTTTAATCCCTGGCAAGACCCAAGCGGCCGTTCGTACCAAATTATTCAATCTTTGCTGGCAATCGCCAATGGCGGGATTTTTGGACGCGGAATTGGCTTGGGCTCACCGGGGCTGGTACCGGTCGCCCATTCCGATTTTATCTTCACCGCAATCGCCGAAGAGAGCGGCCTGGCCGGCAGCCTGGTTTTATTGCTCCTGATCGGCTTGTTTAGCACGCGCTGTTTTTTGATTGCCCTGCGCGCGGAAAATCATTTCGAACGGCTGTTGACCGCCGGGCTGGGGGCCTACATCGGGATTCAAAGCATTGTCATTCTGGGCGGGAATTTGCGCCTGCTTCCGTTAACCGGCGTTACTTTGCCCTTTGTCTCTTACGGCGGCTCGTCGCTGCTGACATCTTTTCTGGCGCTTTTGCTGTTGCTGCAAATCAGCAATCGCGCCGAGCATGATCCGGCCCCGCTCGCCAAAAGCCTGCCTTACCTGTTGATCCCAACCGCGATCAGCGTTGGCCTGATCAGCCTCGGGCTTGCCAATGCCTGGTGGGGAATTGTGCGCGCCGATGATCTGCTGGCGCGCTATGACAACCCGCGCCGCTCCATCGCCGACCGCTATGTGCCGCGCGGGACGCTTTTTGACCGCCGCAACCAACCGATCAACTATACTGAAGGCGTCCCCGGGGCGTTGCAACGTATTTACGCCTACCCGCCGCTCTCGTCCACTACAGGCTATACCCATAATCTTTATGGACAAGCCGGGCTTGAAGCCCAGCTCGACCCTTATCTGCGCGGAGAGCGGGGCTATCCAGCCAGCCAGATTTGGTGGCAGCGCATCCTTTATGGAACCCCGCCCCCCGGGCTGGATGTGCGCCTGAGCCTGGACCTGTCCCTGCAGGAACAGGCCGACCACTGGCTTGGCAGCAGCCAGGGCGCTGTGGTACTCGTCAATGCCAAGACAGGCGAAATTCTCGCGATAGCCTCGCATCCCATCTTCGATGCCAATCAATTGGATGATCTTGGCGCACAATTCCTGACAGACCCCAACTCTCCGCTGCTCAATCGCGCCAGCCAGGGCCGTTACGAGTTGGGCACATCTCTGACGCCTTTTCTTTTGGCCGGTCTCTTCGACCGTGGGCTTGAACTGCCAGCTTTTCCGCCTTCCCTGTTCATGCAGCGGGACGAAATCTTGCTGCGTTGCACGCTGCGCAGTGAGCAGGCTCCAAACTGGCAAAATGCGCTCCCGGCAGGCTGTCCGCAAACGCTCTTGGCCCTGACCCAGGCTTTGGGCCCGCAAAGCAGCCTCGAACTGCTCGAAAAGCTCGGCCTGCAGCCGCGTAATTTAAAGCTGGAATCGCTGGCAACCGGCCAGGCGATGAGCATCACGCCGCTGGAGATGGCTCTGGCTGCGGCGGCCATTAGCAATCAGGGCATGATCCCCACAGCCCAATTATCCCTGGCTGTCAAAATCCCTGAGCAGGGCTGGGTAATCTTGCGGCCGAGCGGGCAGCCGCGCGCTGTTTTCTCAAGCCAGGCCGCAGCCTGGGCCGCCCAAAATCTGCAAGTGCCCGGCGCGTCTTACTGGGAGAGTATGGGCCGCGTTGAATCAAAAAATAATCCCCTGATCTGGTATCTGGGGGGAACCCTGCCCGCCTGGCAGGGCACGCCGCTGGCAATCGTCGTCGTGGCAGAAACAGACGACCCACGCATTGCGCAGGAAGCAGGCCGGGCGATCCTGAATGTCGCCATTCAGCCCTGAAAACGCCAATCGTTTTGCGGAAAGACCCCACCCCGGTCTTTCCGTTTTTGTTTTAAGGTTGCTTACGCCCAAATGTATGGTTTCCTCAAAGTCGTCTGACTGTTGGGTACAAATATGGCAGGTCATTGCAAACCCGGCGTTCTTCAGCCGGGTGAAGTAATCTCCTATCCTGCGAGGGGATTGCCACGCCGCGAAAAAACTGCGGCTCACAATGACATTTCCGACTTTGAGAAAGCCGTGCGCCCAAATGTTAGACTGCTTGACAAATTAATTCTTTGTGATAATATCAAAAACGTAAAAACGAGAAATCTATCCAGGGTTGCCCACAATGAACCACTTTTTTTGGCCTACGCCATTTCAAAACGTTAAGAATATTAACAAACATGCCGTCCTGGATTTGATTCGATTCACCCCAGGCGGGATTTCACGCGCCGCCCTGGCGCTGCGTATGGATCTTAGCCGGGCCGCCATGACCGCCATCGTCAATGACTTGCTCGAAGTTGAGCTTGTGCGCGAGACCGAATCGCGCAACGGCCAAAGCGGACGGCCTCCTATTATTCTGGAGATTAACCCCGCCCGTGGAAACGTGGTGGGGATTGACATGGGGGCCACGCACCTGACGATTGCCCTGGCGGATTTCTCAGCGCGCGTGATCGACGAGATTGAAATCCCATTTGATATTACCCAGGGGCCGATTCCCTGCCTGGCGCAGGTAGAAGCCCTGTTAACGGAACTGCTCGAAAAAAATGATATGCGTCTCGAACATATCCTGGCAATTGGGATGGGTGTCCCCGGCCCAATTGTCAATCAGGCTGGCATGGTAATTTCGCCGCCGATTATGCCAGGCTGGGATGGCTATCCGATCCGGCTCGAAATGGAAAGCAAGTGGAATATCCCCGTATCGCTTAACAACGATGCGGAGTTGGGCATGTTGGGTGAATGGGCCTACGGAGCCGGGCGCGGCGAGGAACACCTGGCTTATATCAAAGTCGGCTCCGGGATTGGAGCGGGCCTGTTGCTTAACGGGCAGGTCTATCAGGGCGCAACCGGCTCAGCCGGTGAAATCGGCCATCTGACCATCGAGGAGAATGGGCCGCTCTGTGACTGTGGCAGCAACGGCTGTCTCGAAGCCCTGGCTGGCGGCAAAGCAATTGCCCGTCAGGCCCGTGAAGTCGCTCTCAGCAGCACGCGCACCCTGCTCAGCAGCATGGGCCCGCCCGAAGAACTTACCGCCCGAGATGTGGCCGCCGCCGCCCGGCGCGGGGATCTGCCGTCACAACAGATTATTGCGCGCGCGGGCAGCCACCTCGGAATTGCCATCGCGGGCATGGTCAACTTGTTCAATCCGCGCGTGGTGGTGATCGGGGGAGGCGTTTCTCAAATTGGAGATTTGCTGCTGCAACCGATCCGCGACACGGTCCGGCGGCGCAGCCTGGCCGGTGCCGCTCAGGTTGTAAAAATTAATACTGCCATTTTGCGCCGGCGCTCCTCGATTATGGGAGCGATTGTACAGGCTCTTTCGACCGCTCTGCACCAAGTAGCGGACAAAAAAGAAACTCAGCCCGGCCCGTAGCTGCCCGAATTGCTTCAACGAATAACCCGAAACAACCTGCCCGGTTAAGTGCCGGGCAGGTTGTTTAATCTGGAAACTAGACTCACAATAGCATTTTCACTTCCGGTAAACTCGCGCGCTTCTACTTGCGGGTGGCGGTAAATGTGCCGTTTGCGCCATCGGCGTGCTGCCAGGTTCCGGTCATGGTATCGGCATCGGTTACGGTTCCCTGCCAGGTTTCATCGCCAGTTAACTTTAAGGTCGCGCGCTTAAGGCTGAACTCCCCTTCGTATTCGATCTCGTAAATATTGGTTTCACGGTAGCTGCCCTGGGCAGCCTGCCCTTCAAAGACAATTGTGCCGGCATCGTAGGTGTTGTTGTTGCTGTCCGTCATCGTGTAGGCCCACTCGCCGCGGATGTCGAAATCAGCCTGTGGAGAGCAGGAAGCTCCCGCAAGAAGGCCGAAGATACAGAAAACAAGAAACAGGATTCGGGTTGACATAAAAATTCATCCTTTGCTGAAAAATTTGGCAGGGTTGGTAAAAACCTGACCGCGGCCCGAGGCTATTTGCAAGCCCAATCCGGCCAATCACAGATGGTTTTCTCAAAGTCGCTTGACTGTTGGGTACAAATATGGCATGTCATTGCTTCACGCGGCGTTCTTCAGCCGGGTGAAGCAATCTCCTGTCCTGTCAGGGGATTGCCACGCCGCGAAAAAACTGCGGCTCGCAATCACATTTCCGACTTTGAGAAAGCCATGGCCAATCACAACCACTCGCTTGATTGTAATGGATTTTTTGGATAAACTCTACTGGCGTCCGTCTGTCCGCCCAGGCTGTCACTTTTTAGCGGCGCGCGTTCCCCGTTCGAGAGCGGGCGGCCCTGCCCGGCTGGATCTGACAGGGTGCGGCGATTCTGTCCAATTTTATTTGGGATATAATCGGCGCAGAAACCCTGCGGGCGGCCCGCTGCGGCACTTTGAGCGCGCTCTGGGTCAGTTGAATTCTCCGCTTGCCCGTCCCATCGTCGCAACCCGCTCTGGATAAAGGAAATAACATGTCAAAAAACATCCCTGTTGTTGAAAAAATACTTTCTGCCAACGACCGCCTGGCCGAGGAAAATCGCGCCCGGATTGACCAGGCCAACGTTTTTTCGATTAACATTATGGCCTCGCCCGGTGCCGGAAAAACATCTTTGATTGAGCAAACCACCCGCGCCCTGCAAGGCAAAGTGCGGATTGGGATGATTAACGGCGATGCCGCCACCAGTCTCGATGCCGACCGGGCCGCTGCGGCAGGCGCCACCGCCGTCCAAATCAACACGGGCGGCCAATGCCATCTCGATGCCGTCATGCTTCACGATGCCCTCCATCAAATCGACCTCTCCTCAATCGACCTGCTGATTGTTGAAAACGTGGGCAATCTGATCTGCCCGGCGGGGTTCCGGCTTGGCACGCACAAAAACGTGCTGGTCGCCTCCATCCCCGAAGGCGACGATAAGCCCCATAAATACCCCGGCATGTATCGCGGCGTAGATGCGATGGTCATCAATAAAATTGACCTGCTGCCCTATGTCTCCTTTCGGATGGACTTTTTCAGTCAGGGTATCGAAGCCCTCAACCCGGGCGTAGTCCAATTTTCACTCTCCTGCCGAACCGGCGAAGGCTTGGATGCCTGGCTTGAATGGCTTTTGCTCCACCTAAAAAAATAAAAATGCAAGGACTGCGCATCCAGATCACAGGCATTGTTCAAGGGGTCGGTTTCCGACCCTTTGTTTATAACCTTGCCACGCGCCTGCAGCTCAAAGGCTGGGTAAAAAATACCTCGGCCGGTGTTGAGATCGAAGTGGACGGGCCGCAAAACGATTTGGATTTATTCCGCCAACGCTTGCGGGACGAAGCCCCGGCCCTGGCCCGGATCGACGAATTTTCCGTTTCGGAGTGCCCCTTCAGTGGATTCAGCTCCTTCAGCATCCTCCACTCTGAATCGCTGGCGGGCGCGTTCCAGCCGATCTCGCCCGATATTTCGATTTGCCCGGATTGCCTGCGCGAAATGCTCGACCCCACCGACCGCCGCCATCATTACCCTTTCATCAACTGCACCAATTGCGGCCCGCGTTTTACCATCATCAAAGATATCCCCTACGACCGCCCGAACACCACCATGGCCGATTTTGCCCTGTGCCCGGATTGCCAACGCGAATACGACGACCCGGCCAATCGCCGCTTTCACGCTCAGCCGGTGGCATGTCCCGTTTGCGGGCCGCAGATTTGGCTCGAAAACGGGACAGAAGCCCCTGGTCTGGCTCTGAAAAACGAGGAAGCCCTGGCTGCCGCCCGCCGCCTGCTTGCGGAGGGCAAAATCGTGGCAATCAAAGGCCTGGGCGGCTTCCACCTGGCCTGTGACGCAACCAACGCCCAATCCGTCCGCGAACTGCGCAATCGCAAACTGCGGGTCGATAAGCCCTTCGCGCTGATGCTGCCCGACCTGGAGACCATCGCCCAACACTGTTTTGTCAGCGCCGCCGAACGCGAATTGCTGCAATCCAACGCCCGCCCGATTGTCTTGCTGAAAAAGAAACCCGGCTCCAGCATCGTCGAAGAAGTCTCGCCCCGCCAGGATTGGCTCGGCGTGATGCTGCCCTACACCCCGCTCCACTACTTATTGTTTGCGTATAACCAATCCAGGCTGAGTGCGCTGGTTCTGACGAGCGGTAATCTTTCAGAGGAACCGATTGCCACCGATAACGAAGACGCCCGCCAGCGCCTTTCCCGGCTGGCCGATGCCTTTTTGATGCACAACCGCGATATTTACATTCGTTGCGACGATTCAGTTGTCAGGGTGGTGGAGGATTCTTCACCAGAACCCGGCAGCCTCCAGACGCGCAAGATTTATCCTATTCGGCGCTCGCGCGGTTATGCTCCGTTCCCGGTCAAACTGCCTTTTGCGGTTCCGCAGCTTTTGGCGGCTGGTTCTGAGTTGAAAAACACGTTTTGTATCACCCATAAAAATTATGCGTTTTTAAGCCACCATATCGGAGATATGGCGAATTACGAAACGCTGCAATCTTTTGAGCAGGGCATTCAGCACTTCGAGCGATTATTTCGGGTCGCGCCGGAAGCCATCGCCTGTGACCTGCATCCCAATTACCTCGCCACGCGCTACGCGCTTGAACGCGCCGAGCGCGAAAACCTGCCTGTCTTCAGCGTTCAACATCATCACGCCCATATCGCCTCCTGCATGGCCGAAAACGGATTGGACGGCTCGCGCCCCCTGATCGGGCTATCGTTCGATGGGACGGGTTACGGCGAAGATGGGGCGATCTGGGGCGGAGAAATTTTGATAGCAGATTACAAAGCCTACCAGCGCGCATTTCATCTGGAATATTTCCCGCTGCCGGGCGGGGATGCGGCCATCAAAAAGCCGGCCCGCAGCGCGCTGGCCTTGCTCTGGAGCCTGGGCCTGGATTGGGACGAAACGCTTGCGCCGGTTGCAGAATTTTGCGTCGAAGAGCGATCTATTTTGCGGGCGCAGTTGGAAAAGAAAATCAACAGCCCGCTGACTTCGTCGATGGGGCGTTTGTTCGACGCCGCCGCGGCCCTGGCGGGGGTGCGCCAAAAAGTCAATTACGAGGGCCAGGCCGCGATTGAGTTTGAAGCGTTGCTCGACCCCGCCGAAGCCGGAAAATATCCCTTCGGACTGGAGCAGGACGAAATCCGGCTTGGCGCGATGCTGGCAGCGCTCTTGGCCGACGTCAGGCGCGGCGTCCCGCCTTCTAAAATATCTGCCAGGTTTCATAATGGACTGGCCGGCATGGCGGGCGAGGCTTGTCTAAGAATTAGATCAGAGACAGGCCTGGCCGAGGTTGCATTATCCGGCGGAGTCTGGCAGAATATAACTCTGCTTCAGAAAACGATCCGGCTTTTAACAAATACTGGTTTTAAAGTATATATTCAGCAGGAGGTTCCGCCCAACGATGGCGGACTCTCTCTTGGTCAGGCTGCAATTGCAGCCGCTAGATTGCGAGGCTAAAATGTGTTTAGGCGTACCTGGGAAAATTGTCGAAACTTACGAAAAGAGCGGTTTGCCAATGGCAAAAGTCGATTTTGGGGGAGTCTTCCGCGAGGCCTGTTTGAGTTATGTCCCTGAAGCGCAGGTGGACGAGTATTGCATCATCCATGTCGGTTTTGCGATCAGTTTATTGAGCGAGTCGGAGGCACTCGAAACCCTCGAGATGCTAAAAGAGATGGACAGGCTTGGGGAAGAGCTTGGGCCTGAGTCAGTCCCATGAAATATGTCAGCGAATACCGTGACGCCGGCTTGGTGAAAGCCGTCATTGAAGAAATCCGGCGCACCATCACGCGCCCGTGGACTTTGATGGAGATTTGCGGCGGCCAAACTCATGCGATTGTGCGGCACGGGATCGACCAGCTCCTGCCCCCTGAAATTGAATTGGTGCATGGGCCTGGCTGCCCGGTCTGCGTGACGCCGCTCGAATTGATTGACAAGGCCCTCGCGATTGCGTCGCAGCCAAACGTGATTTTCTGCTCGTATGGCGATATGCTGCGTGTGCCTGGCTCTGGCCGCGATTTGTTTTCGGTCAAAGCCCAGGGCGGCGATGTGCGGGTCGTCTACTCTCCGCTGGACGCGGTTGCGCTGGCCCAGAAAAACCCGGACAAGCAGGTTGTGTTTTTCGCGATCGGGTTTGAAACCACTGCGCCGCCGAACGTGATGAGCGTGCTTCAGGCCCAGCAGCTTGGGCTGAAAAACTTCTCGGTTTTGGTTTCACATGTGCGCGTGCCGCCCGCCATGAAGGCAATTTTGGGTTCGCCGCATAACCGTGTCCAGGGCTTTTTGCTGGCTGGTCATGTTAACGCGGTCATGGGTTATCACGAATATCCGCCGCTCCTGGCTGAGTTCAAAATTCCGATGGTGGTGACGGGTTTTGAGCCGCTTGATATTGTGCGGGGAATTTTGACAGCCGTTCAATTGCTCGAAGCCGGAAAAATCGAAATTGCGAATGCCTACCCGCGCGCGGTCACGTTTGAAGGTTTGCGTGTAGCGCAAGATACCATTCAGAAAGTGTTTATGGAGTGCGACCGAACCTGGCGCGGGATTGGCATGATTCCGATGAGTGGTTGGGGCCTGCGTCCCGAATTTGACGAGTTCAACGCCGAAAAACGCTTTAATGTGGCCGATATCCACACCCAAGAATCGGCGGTCTGCATTGCCGGGCAAATTTTGCAAGGGCTTAAAAAGCCGCATGATTGTCCCGCTTTTGGCAAGGAATGCACCACTGAAAACCCGCTCGGCGCGACGATGGTCTCTTCTGAGGGCGCGTGCGCAGCCTATTATAAATATGGCAGGTAATTACGTTTATCGCGAGGCTTTATGACAGACGAAACAATTAGCATGGAAGGCGCGGTTTGCGCAGTGCCGCTAACGCATGGCGAGCAAATCGTCATGGGCCACGGCGCGGGCGGACGGATGAGTCATCAACTGATTCAGAAAGCGTTTCTACCAGCTTTTGATAACCCTGCTTTGCGTGCCGGCGACGATGCCGCCCAGCTTGAATCTGATTTACATGCCAAACTTTCGATCAGCACCGATGCCCATGTTGTTTTTCCGCTGTTTTTCCCTGGCGGCGATATTGGCAAACTGGCGGTTTGCGGCACAGTCAACGATGTCGCGATGCTGGGCGCAACACCGCTCTACCTGACGGCCGGGTTTATCCTCGAAGAAGGTTTGCCGATGGAGACGCTCCAACGGGTGGTGGCCTCGATGAAAGCCGCGGCGGATGAAGCCGGTGTCCAAATTGTGGCGGGGGATACGAAAGTTGTTCAAAAAGGCAAAGCTGACGGGTTGTACATCACGACTGCCGGCGTTGGTTTGGTGCGCGCCGGGGTCAAAATCGGCGGGGCGCAGGCCAGGGTGGGCGATGTGGTCATTTTGTCTGGCTCGCTGGGCGATCATGGGATTGCCGTGCTGGGCGCGCGCGGCGAATTGGGGTTTGAATCCAGCATCCAAAGCGATGTCGCGCCGCTCAACCACCTGATTGCGGCCATGCTCGACGCCAGTCACAATATCCATGTTTTGCGCGACCCTACCCGCGGAGGCCTGGCAACCACGTTGAATGAAATTGCGCTTCAATCCAACGTCGGGATTGCGCTGATCGAGCAATCCATCCCCGTACACCCTGAAGTCAGCGCGGCCTGCGAGATGCTCGGTTTTGACGCTTTGTACGTCGCCAACGAAGGCAAACTGGTCGCAATCGTCGCCAAAGAAGATGCGCCGAAAGTCCTGTCCGTTATGCAGCGCACTCGCTACGGGGAAGACGCGGTTGTGATTGGCGAGGTGACTGCCGATCCGCGCGGGCGCGTCTTGCTCAAAACCGCGCTCGGCAGCACCCGCATCGTCGATATGCTGGCCGGAGAGATGTTACCGCGGATTTGCTGATGGGCTTCCCGCAGACGCGCAAGAGGCCCTGCCCACCCTGCTCCAAAACGAAATATTCCCGCACTTTTGCGAGGTGAAATGAATCGTCAATCAATCTTATTTGGCTCACTGGCCTTGCTGTTTATTGCCGCCCTGTTTCTCTACCAAACCCTGCTGCCGCCGCAGATGAACGGCTCAGCCATCGACCCGCCCGCGCCGGTTGGCGATTTTACGCTCCAATCGGGCAGCGGCCCCGTTTCCTTGAGCCAGTTTCAGGGCCGGTATGTCATCCTTTATTTTGGATACACCTCCTGCCCCGATGTTTGCCCGACAACCTTGGCGGCCTTGCGCGAAGCGCTTTCCCGGCTGGATGAAAAAGCCGACCAGTTTCAGACGATTTTCATCTCGGTTGACCCGCAGCGCGATACCCCTGAATATGCTTCCGTTTATGCCAGCCGCTTCAACCCGGCTTTTCTGGGACTGTCTGGCAGCGAAGCCCAGATCGAGGCGGTTGCGGCTCAGTTTGGCATCTTCTACCAGATCAACCCGCCCGACGACGGCGGATTCTATACGGTCGATCACACCGCCTCGGTCTTGGTGCTGGACCGGGACGGCAGCCTGATTCTGACCTGGCCCTATGGCCTGCAGCCCGACCAGATCGAAGAAGACTTGCGCGCCCTGCTGCGGAGATAGCCTCTCAGTATTAGCCCTTGCCCTGGCGGGCAATTTCCTTTAATCCATCCGGGCTATTAATCACAAACTCGGTGCGGGTGATGTTGATCAGTCCGTCGTTTGCAAAACGCTGCAGAAAACGGCAAACCACCTCACGGGTCGAGCCGACCTGGGCCGCCATTTCGTCGAGAGTCAGGCTGCGCGCCACCGGGCTGTTGTCTGCGGGGGCAAGTTCCGCCAGAAAGCGCGCCAGCCGCCCGGCAACCGGCTGAAAGGCCAGGGTCTCGATCATATCGCTGGCTTGGGCCATGCGCTGCACCATCAGGCGCGAAAGTTCCCACGAAACCTGTCCATGCTGCACCAGAAAGGGCAAAAGGTCGGCCTGGGCCCAGAGATAGAGCCGGGTGGCTTCAACCGCCTCGAGCGTGACCGGCATCGCCAATTCTTCCTGAAAAAACGCCAATCCCCAGAACAAATCCCCGGTTTCGAGCCTGGTCACAGTCAGGCTGCGGCCTTCTGCAGATGCTTTTTGCGCCACCACCCGCCCTTCTGTCACCAGAAAAAGAGTCGGCCAGATGTCTCCCTGTTGGATGACAAATTCGCCTTTGCGAAATTGCCGCGAACTGGAGAGCGCGCCCAGGGCGGCAAGGTCTTTTTGTTCGAGCGAGGCAAAAACCGGGTGTTGGGCGAGCAAGGATTCGATTGCGGTCATTTTTCTCCTGTTACGTCAATTTTACCAGCGCGTTTCTGTCATTCAGGGTGATACTGGCCCGTTTAACAGTCAGAATTCCTTCAGCTTGGAACTGGTACAACAAGCGGCAGACCACTACCGGAGATGTGGCTACCATCCCGGCCATTTCATCGAGGGTTAAATCGCGTTGCATGGTTGCGTTATCGAGTGTATCGAATTTTCCTACAATCAATTTCGCCAGGCGGCTGACCACTGGGTTGAAAACCAGGCTGTAGATATTTTCGCGCCGTTTGCGAATCAAACTGGTCTGACGCTCGAGCAGGGCGCGCATGGCTGCCGGGTTGCGCAGCACGATTTCCAGAGCCGCGTCGCCGTCCCACTGATATAACGTTGAAGCGCAGACCGCCTCCAGGGTGGAAGGCATGGGTAGTTGGTCAAAGATGGTGTGCGCCCAAAAGACATCACCTGCTTCCCAGGTTGTGATGATGTAACTCTTTCCATCGGGAGAAGCGATGGATGAGCGTAATTGGCCGTAGGCAGTGTAAACCACGAAAGGCCAAATATCCTCCTGATGACACAGAATTTCACCCTTGCTCACACTGCGCCGGCGCGCCAGTTGAACCAGCCCTTCGCGCTCGGTCTGGTTCAACTTTTCAAAGACATTTATTTTCGCTAAATGTTCTGGCTTAAGGCTCATTCCCAAGTGTCCTGTAAAAATGATGAAAGTCTTAACTTTTGTAAAAGAATTGTACGCTGGGAGAGTGTAATCTGGTGGTGTATTCTGTCACCATTCTAAAGGAGGTTCGTCTCATGTTACTTTCCACTTCACGCCAGGTACGTTTAGCAGTTGTTTCCCTGATTGTGCTTGCCGCAATCTTGATGATTGTCTGGGTGCCATTCATTGGATTTGATATGGTTAACCCAATTGTCGAAGCGCAGCAGGCGCGGATCGAGAAGTTTACTGCGGAGGGAAATCCGCAAGCTCCTCTGCTCACGCATACGGTCTGGCTGGTGAGCTTCTTCTTCCCATTTTGGAGCACGCTGTCGCTCATCGCGGGGGTCGCCCTGTTGGTGATTGCCCTGCCGCTGTTTCGCGGCGAGCGTTGGACGCGTGGGCTGGCGCTTCTCTGTCTGGCTGTGCCTTCCATCGGCGGCGCGTACATGATCGTGCCGTGGATGAACTTCATCGGCAGCGCTAAAGGCGGATTTCCCCCGGCGGTCATCACCATGGCGATTGGCCTGTTGCCCTATTTTGCCCTGCTGCTGGCAGAAAAAGTAGATCTCAACCAAAAAATCGTTGATTTCCTTGTTTTCTTGATGCTGGGCGTCACTGCTGCCGAGAACTTTGCCAACGGCCACGCCGCTTATCGCATCCTGTTTGGACACCCGGCCCGGCCACTTTTTGCAGAGGGAATTGCAATTACCTATTTTGGCTGGCTGGCACTCTGGGTTGCGATGGCCTTGTTGGTTGCGGCAATCTACCTGCTTGCTGAGAAGAAAATGTCGGGCTGGTATGCCGGTCTGATTGGCGGCTTGGTGACAATCGTTGCCAGTGGAGCGACCCATTATGTGCGCCATGCCACCAATGACTACCTGTTTGGCGCGCTGATGGGTTTGAGCATTGTGGTTATGTTGCTCATCCCATTTTTCAAACAACGCTTGGTCGAAACAAAATAAAGCCTCGCTTGTTGGTTAAAAAAGAACAGGCAGCGATCTCTGGCTGCCTGTTCTTTTTTAACCCTGTCCCGCCAACTCTTCCAGCCCGGGCCGGTCGGTGAAGGCAAATTCGACCCGGTTGATGTGGATCAGGCCCTCGTCCGCAAAGCGGTGCAGGGTGCGGCTGACCAGCTCGCGGGTGGTGCCGACCGTTTCGGCCATCTGGTCCAGACTCAGGTTGCGGGGTTCCGGGCGACCCTCGCTGTCCTTGTAATGCTCCAGTAGCAGGCGCGCCAGCCGTCCCGCAACCGGGTGAAAAGCAAAACCATAGACCATTTCGCGCACCTTGCGCATATACCGCAGCAAAACCCGGGCCACATCCCAGATTGCTTGCGGGTGGCGCGAGAGGATGGGAAAGATTATCTCGCGCGGCCACAGCAAGACCTCAGCCGCCTCGACCACTTCGAGCGAAGCCGGCATCGGCTGGTCATCCAGCAGGGAATGGCCCCAAACCACCTCGCAGGCTCCCAGCTTGAAGATTACCTGGCGCTTGCCGTCCGGCGAAAGCATCGCCCATTCGACCCGGCCCGAGGCAATGTAGGCAGCATAGGGCCAGGCTTCTCCTTGCCAGCAGATGGTTTCCCCTTTCTCGAAACGCTTGCGGCGGGCCACTGCAATCAGTTCAGCGCGATCAGATTCGCTCAGGCAGGAAAAAACGGGGGCGTTTGCCAAACATTCGACGAGATTTTTCATAGTCTTTCCGGGAGAATTTGCACTTTTATAAAGACGAACAAGGCCCTTTGTGATATTTTGACAGGGTCAAGAAACATCCAGATTATATCAAGGAGAATTGCCATGTTCGACGAAACTACCAAAACTCAACGCACTATCGCAATGGCGGTCGCCATCCTGGGCGGCCTCTACCTGATGCTGCTGGCCCCGACCCAGGCCATGCAGACCCTGAAAATCGCGCTCGACCAGGTGATGCTGCGCCTGGTGCCGCATGACGCCGATTTCTACCCCGCTGTGCCGATTTTGAGCGTCACTTTTTCGGCCTGGATTATTGCTTTCGTCTTTTCTGGGGCGCTGCTTCTGATGCTGTCGAAGAAACTGTACGAAGGCGTCAGGTGGGCGCGAGCGGTGGCGCTCGGCCTGTTCGCCATTCCCTCGGTGGCGGGTATTACGATGATGATTCCCTGGTTCGTACTGGTGCTGGCTGAATATCCTGAAAAGGGTGTTCCGCCCCACACAGTCAGCGGAATGCCGCCCGCTCTGCCGATCCTGTTTATCAATTTGCTATTCTACTTCATCATCCTGTTCAGCGACCAGGATACGCTCAAGAACAAAGCCTTGAAACTAATTCCCTACACGGCCCTCGGGGTTGTTTCGGGGATGGTCTTTATGAACGGACAGCACGGCGCTCGCTATTTTATCCACATTCCCGGCGAATTTATGACTGGCGCGGATGGGCTGATTACGGTCAACCCCAATCCGCCCCTCTTCACCACGCCCCTGGCGCACTTTATCACCAATCTCGACCATCTGGATTGGAAAACCTTTGAGATGCTCTCAGACCAGGCCGTTTACAGCCCGCAGACCCTGGCGCTGCTGTTGGGCGGCTTCCTGCTCTACATCTCATCGGTCCTGCTGATTGTCTCCATCCCGCTGATGGCGATGAAAAACAAAGTTGGCTGGTACATGGCGACAGCCACCGCGCTGGCAACCGCTGTCGTCAGCTTCCAGGGTTTTGTGGTGCGCAGTTCAACCGAGTGGCTGCAAGGCGGAATTTTATCTGCCGGACTGCTGGCTATCCTGCTCATTCCAATCTTCAAAAATCTGCTCCTACCCAAGGGCGAGTGGTAAATAACTTGAGTTTAGAGTTCAAAGTGTAGTTGGACCTAACAAAAAATGGAACTTGCTGGTAAAGTTTTTGTGTGAAAAAAAAATCATTCAGCGAGTTCCGAGAAACAGTATACCAAAAAGTGACCTACC
>JAVEWN010000162.1:0-4541 GCA_034004515.1 Anaerolineales bacterium
ACAATGAACATAACCAATGCACGTTACGAAACACCACTTGCCAATCCGTTTGCACCACAAGCGGACACCGAGATCGAAGTCGAACACGAACCGCTGTTTGAATCGGCCAGTATCCAGAAAAGTATCTTCGATTGGATCAAGGAGAAATCCCCCGCCATCGCCATCGTGGCCGGAAACCTGCTGCTCATGGCGGGCGAATATCGCGTCTACCACTTTGCCTATGAAAGCAGCGGTGAAGCCTGGAAGGGCTTGTTTGCCGTTCTGGCGACCTTTTTCCCGTTTGTTCTGTGGGAAATTTTGGTACAGCACAGCAAGGCCAACGGCGTCATGCGCGCCCTGGCCTGGGCGGGCATCATCATCTCGCTCGGCCTGGGCGTTCTGATTGGCACTGCCGATTTCATCGCCGTCAATGGCCAGACGCCAAACGCCGAACCACTGCTGGCAGCCCTGGCAATCAGCCTGTCGCTGCACGCGGTCTTCTTCCTGGCCTACTTCTACAGCCACCCCGACATCAAGGCTCATCGCCTGGTCGCCCAGGCATTGGCCCGCCAGCAACTGGCCGAGGCTTCCGCAGAAGTGGCCGAGAGCATCCTGAAAAGTGCCCGCAACCGCCTGGAACTGGAACGCCGGATTGCCGCAGACTACGGCTACGAAAATCTGCGTCGCGCCATCGCTGAAATCGAAGGCCGCCCGTACCATGCACCCAAGAAAAGTTATGCCCCACGCCAGCAATCCCCGGACCTGGCTTCCGGCCTGCGTATCCCGGAAGAAACCGTCCCGGCTTTCGGCGACAACGGGCACAAGTCCGATGAAACGCGCACATTCGTATCCGACCTGCCCAGGGTGGATTTGCGAAAAGTGAAACGATTTAAGGGCGGCCATGATATCAAAGCCCGCCAGACCAATGGCGATTCGCGCCCGTTGAGCCAGGAAGAAGCCAACCAACTCCTGCTCCAGGCCCTGGGCAATCTTGACAAGGAATTACCGGTTCACGTCGCCAATTCTGAAGTGGATGGCAAGCCAGCTGCCCTGGCTTTTCTCTCCGGTATCCATTTTGAAGCCGATGAAGACGGCAACCTGAGACTGCGCAAGAAGGAGCAAGACAACGATGAAAGCAATCAATAGGCTGGTGACCATGCTTGGCTTGCTATTCCTGTTCGGGATTATTGCGCTCGTGGTTTCCCTGGATACGTCAGTCATCCTGGCGCTGCTTGGCCCGGTCAGCCCTACCCCCACTATGATGGCAAGCACCACGCCAACCAAAAAGGCCGCTTTCCAAACGGCCAGCCCCATACCTGTCACCCCTCAACCGGGGTGGCAGGTATGCACCGGGGTCGCGGACGGCCACCTGCACGTGCGCGCAAGCGCCGGACACCAGGCATCCATCCTGGGCGTCCTGCCCGAATCAACCATAATCACTCCCACCGGCCAGCGCGACGGCGACTGGCTCACAATCAGCACTCCGCTGGCCGGTTGGGTGCATTCCAGATTTATCTGTGAAGGGTCCAGCAATGGGAGCGTGCCGCCATGAACCAGCTCCCCACCCTACCCCTATCAGACAGCCCCAGGCGTCCGGGGCGAAAACCGGCGAACAGACGAAATCGAACCTGGGAACAACAACATCCCCCGGTCACGTTCGTGGGCGTGCCGCTCGAAATTCGGGAAGCCATCTGCAACCTGTCCGCCCACTACCGCGAGCAGTACGGCATGGTTGGCGGCGTGGACGCGGTGGCGCGTGAACTGCTGCGCTACGGGCTGAAAGAATACGCCGAGGGAAAGGTCGATATGCGTCCGGCCCGCACCCAGCCCAGGAGCGAATTGCGCGGTGATTCACATTCGGTCCTGTCGCGCCAATCCATCCCGGTTCACAAGCCAGCCCCGAAAAAAGAAAAACAGCCCCGGGCCAGTTATCGCTTACCCGCAGGCCAGGTCGAGAAAATCGGCACGATTATCCAGTTGGAAGAAGACAAAGCCGCACCCCGTGTGATCCAGTTGACGCGCGGCCAGGTCGTCACCCGCCTGTTTATCCATGCGCTGGAATCTTATGAAGACGGAAGGTTTTCGCTCTACACCACCATTGAAAACGTTAACGCCGGGCTGAGGGGCGAGGCCGCCGAATGAGCAAGTTGCCGAGTTCCGCCAAATGCGAGGCGTGTTTCGGGAAGGCAAAAAACCGGTTTGCGGCTGCCGCAAACCAGACGCAAACTCATTGCAAACCTTTCCGCAAACCCGCCGCAAACCATCGCCGCAAACCTGCCTTCAACAAGAAGGCCGCAGCGCCGCGTAATTGTCCCCGAATGACCCGCGCTATGGCTGGGAAAAATCGGCTCGCTGCGGGCTTCTCAATCGATTCTTCAATTCATCAACGGAGGTCTTCATGAACGACTTTATCAGGGATTTCCAGTCCCACCTGGCTGACCGCGATTGCGCCGAACGAACGCTGCGCGGTTATCTGTCCGACCTGCTCCAGTTCGCGAACTGGTTCGAGCAGGTCAATGGGGAGGCGCTTCGCCCGGAGCGTATCACCCCCAGCGACGTTAAACGCTACAAAGACTTTCTGCTCAACACCCAACGTCGCGCGGCCAGCACCATCAACCGGCGTTTAGCTGCGCTTTCGGCCTTTGCAAAATGGGCGCAGCAGGCCGGGCTGATTCACAGCGACCCGACCGTGTACGTCAAGTCCGTAAAGCAGGTCCGGCGCGCGCCCAAATGGCTGAACAAATCCGAACAGTTCGCGCTGCAACGGGCCATCGAAAAGGACTTGCAGGTTTCGCGCCTGCGCTATCCAAAACGGTTCACCACCCGCCGCCGGGATGCGTCCATCGCTCTTTTCCTTCTTAATACCGGATTGCGCGTCGGGGAGTTGATTGCCATGTGCCTCGGCGACGTTCAGCTTTCGGATCGCAAGGGCAATGTGCGGGTGCAGAACGGCAAAGGGCGCAAGCAACGACAGGTACCGCTCAATGCCGAGGCGCGCGCGGCGATCCAGGAGTGGTTTGCCGTGCGTCCCGAAACGGACAGCGACCAGGTTTGGGTTGGGGTGGAGGGGCAGAGCGAAGGCCTGAGCGCGCGTTCCGTCCAGCGCATTCTGGAACGCTATGCAACGCAGGCCGGGTTGGAGACACTCACGCCGCACACCTGCCGCCACACGGTCGCCAAGAATCTGCTCGACAGCGGGATTGGGCTAGAGAAAGTGGCCGCCTTGCTCGGGCATGAGAGCATTTCAACCACCATGATTTATGTCACCCCCAGTGCCCATGACCTCGAACAGGCCGTTGGGGCTTTGGAAAAATGTTAACCCAGGAGGTATAACCCCATGTCTTCATTATTAAACGCAATCGCCGCCGGGCGCAATCCGGCGGCAATCAGCAACGATGGCGGTGCAATGCCTTGTTTTGCCCGCCATTATAGCACCGTTTTATTTCGCAATTTCTTACGCGACGGTTTCCCAGGGGATGAAGTATGCTAACCCGGCGCATGCAGATTCAAGCCCTGGCAGACCGCCTGGCCGGACTGCCGGTACAGGTGCGTTCCAATGATTTGCAGCAACCCTGGCTGGCCTGCTGGCAGGCCATCGAACAGGCCCAGCCAGGCAGCGAGCATATTGCGTTGGAGCAGGCGGTTTCGGCATTGCCAAACGCCAAAGACATCCTGCAAACCATCCTGGCGACCCGTCCCGGCTATCGTCCCGACATCCCATCGCTGGCAGACATCGCCCCCGGCCTGCCGCCCATCGAATGGGTCTGGGATGGCTGGATTCCGCGCGGCCTCCTGACGGTGATGGGCGCATCGCAGGGCAGCGGCAAATCCTTCGTCGCCACCGACCTGGCCTGGCGGATTATCGAGAATCGCGGCTACCCGGATGGCGCGCCCGTCAAGAAACCGGGCGGCAATGTTGTCTACGTCGATGGCGAGATGGTGCCGCAAATCCTGAACCGGCGGGTGGAGTGGTACGGCCTGGACAAGCGCAAGTTGTTCATGCTGCTGGCCGAACCCGGCGAAATGCTCGACCTGGGCCAGGCACGCTACCAGGACCGTCTGTCCGAAATGACCGAGATTCTCAAGCCGGAATTGATTGTGATTGACTCGCTCTCCACCATCCACAGCAACGGCCAGAATGGGGTCGAGGATGTGCGCGCCCTGATTGGCTACCTGACCCGCCTGGCTGGCTGGGCGAACTGCGGACTGGTCTTGATCCACCACATCCGCAAACCGGCCAACGGCGGCGCGCGCATGATGAACGCCGATTTCGGCATGGAAGATCTGTCCGGTGCAGGCTACATCACCCAGCAGGCGCGGGTGGTGCTGGGCTTGCGTGTGGTGCAAACCGGACAGCAGTTTGACCCAAACGGGCCGCGCGAGTTCAAGATGCTCAAGAACAACCTGGGCGCGTACCCCGAGGCCCTCGGCTTTACCTTCAAGCCTCTGCATCCGACCGGCGTCATGCTCGACTGGCAATCTCAGGCTCCGCATTCCTACCATGAACCGACGCCGCGCGATGAGTGCAAGTACTGGCTGGAAGATTTCCTAAAAGCCAATCC
>JAVEWN010000057.1:0-21727 GCA_034004515.1 Anaerolineales bacterium
CACCAGCGCTGTTCCGGGTCTGGCGATTCAAGTAATTTGTAAAGTTCGGGTAGGGCGCTTGGTTGTTTGTGGGCGAGGGCCAGGGCGGCTTGTTCGGCGCGCTGGTCTTCACCAGAGAGCAGCTCGACAAGCAGGGCCGCGGTGCTCATCCCTATTTTGCGGGCGGAGGCACCGGCAGGGCTTCGACCGCGGTTGCGATCCATTTGTCGCCTTCTTCGATCAGCATGACGGGGATATCGTCGACGATCGGGTATTTGCGCCCGCAGTCCTGGCAGACCAGCCAAGTGGCGTGGGTCAGGCTCAGCAGCCCGTCTTTTTCGCGCACGCAAGCCGGGCAGCGCAGGATTTCGAGTAGTTCAGAATTGACCATGCGATTCTCCTTAATATGAGGTCTTGCAAATCGGATATTCTACCATGCTTATCAGCGGCCATCCCAGCACAGGTTACGCTTCTTGGCTTCCCGTTCGGGTTCATCTATGCCCGGGCCGTATTCGCAGGCGTCGGCCCAGGGTTGGTAGTAGGTGACAAATTTATCGACAAAGTGGATTTTATCACCCATCAACACGGTCCGGTTGACGGTGATGTCGGCCCCTTCGGCAGCCCAATCAATTTGTTTGAAGTCTTTCTCGCCCAGGGCGGGGTTGAGTTGCAGGCTGGGCGCTGGAGCCGGGACAACGTTTTGTGGCCCGGTCGTGTCCCACTGAACGCTGCGCCCGTCAGAGGTGGAATAAAACTTCCAGGTCAGGGTTTGGCTCTGGGGCGAGAAATAGGTCTCCATCAAGAGCCAATAGGGAGTGTCGTTGCTGAACTGAAAATCGACGAGCGGGAAGTAGACCGTTGCATCCAACCCGGCCAGGCGCGCGTCTCTGCCGCTGGCGGATTGCTCGTAGTACGAGACGCGGTAGGCGTGGGCGTAGCGCATCGGGATCGGAAATCCGCCGAAGAATGCCGCCCGAAAGAGGGTGGTGCTGACCTGGCAGACGCCGCCGCCAACGCCTTGGATGGTGCGTCCGCCGTAGATGATCAGGGCTTCGGCGTAGCCGCTGTCGAGGCTGATGTCGCCGAGGGCGCTGCCCATCGAGAAGGTTTCGCCGGGGGCGACCAACAGCCCGTGGAACCGGGCGGCGGCGGTTTGGATATTTTGCATGCGCGAGGCGCTCGAGCCGCGGAAATAAGAGGTGTAGGTGACGACGTTTTCAATGATCCCCAACTCGGCGGCATTGGCGTTCTCGCCCACCTGAGGTTCGTTGATTTTGATTTGCAGGCTGGCGTTCGATTCACCGCGCGCGATGGAGGCTTCGATGGCTTCGAGCGAGGCTTCTAACTCGACTTCGCGGCCCGGACTGGAGGCGGCAATCGTTTCGAGCAGGCGGGTCTCATCGTTGAAAATGAAACGGGCGTTTTGTTCTTCCCGATTAACCTGGCGCGAGATTTGTTCGAGGATCGGCCGCAGGTTGTTGCGGTCAAGTTCCAACTGGTAGCTTGAGCCGCTTTCGGCCTGAATTTTACGCACCTGAAGCAGGCCAGCCAGGTCTTCGGGTGCGATTTGCCAGGGGCCGACATCCCCGAACTGGCTGTCGGGCAGGCGGATGGTGAAAGGTGCTGAAAGCAGCTGCTGGGCCTGGGCGGCCTGTTCCTGGATGTTGAGTACATCCGGGGCCTGTTCGACGATCACCAGTGGAATTTCGCCATCCCGGAAGGCAGACAGCTGGCTGTTGAGCAGCCGCAGCGAAGCATCGACGTTGAGCGCGCGCCCGATTTGCCCTTGTGCGGCGATGACCTGGGTTCCGTTGATTTCAATCCGGGCTTCCTGCATCGGGCGGTTGATTTGGGCGCCGATATTTTGCAGGTAGGCGTGCGCCAGACGCTGGTCGAACAGGCTTTGCGGGGCCAGTTCTGCGCCGACGCGCAAACTGTTAATTTGTTTGTTGAGGCTGCGCAAGGGATTGACTTCCCGCCCATATTTGAGGGCCAGGTCTGCGCTGGCCTGGGGGTCGAAGATCAGCCCCAGTTGGGCCGGGGTGGTCAGCCAGACCGATTCGCCGTCGCGGAAGACGACCCGTCCACTGTAGGGATAGGTCAGCTGCGAGCTGAGTTTAATCGCGGCCTCGCTGGTTTTCATGCCGGCGATGTCGACTCCGGCCACGCGGATGCCCGGGAAGATGCGCCCGGCGTAAAAGATTCGGTAGCCGGCAGAGAAGAGCAACACGATCACTGCAAAGAGCAGCAATCCGCCCAGCAGGGCTGTGCCGATTTGGGCAAAAACCAGGCTGGGTTCGGCCCGGTTTTGATTGGAATTTGGTTTTACATACGAACGGCGGGTTGTATTGTACATATCAGGAATGGGTGTTTGGTGAATGGGTCAGAGGCTGGAAATTTACCAGAAGCGCGGAAGTAGCATTGGCGTTTTGGCTTTGTAATCGGCGTAGGCCGGGCCGAATTCACGCAGTAGTTTGCGTTCTTCAAAATAAGCGCCAATAATCAGGTACAGGCTGAAGATGATCCACAAAACCAGGCGGTTGAGGGTCATCTGCGGGGTGAGCCAGAGCAGCGCCAGGCTGGCAGTATAAAGCGGGTGGCGGACATAGCGATACAGGCCGCGCGTGTTGAGCGGCGCTTGGGCGGCGGGCTGGGCGCGAAAGAGTTGCCCCAGGCCGACAAAGTCCCACAGGCCGGTTTGCAGGACGCCCACCAGGGCAGCCAGAACGGCCAGGGCCTGAAGGCTTAAGGCCAGGTAGAGCCAGGGAGCCGGGATGTTGTAAAGAAACTGGTCGGGCAGCAGCGCAAGCAGGGCCAGCAGCGGCAGAAGGGTCAGGAACGAAAAAAGGTTATAGCCAAAGCGATAGTAGCGCTGGGTGGCGGCCTGCCCGAAGAGCCGGGCCGTTTTTTCTTTGGCGCGCCGGGAGGCTGTCAGCGAGTGTATCACGCCCCACAGGATGGACGCCAGAACCAGCCAAAGGGTTGCGCTCATTTTATTTTGGCCCGAAGGCAGGAATTTCCTGCAAGTTGCCTGCAATTGAAATCAGGTAATAGGGTTTCCAGGCAATTCCAAACTGCTCGATAAAGATATTGGTTTTGGCGGGTATCAGCGGAATTTCGCTGACCTGATTGCTGATCAAAGCCCAGCGTTCGTGAATTTCCTCAATCAGGGCGGCCCGTTCCTGGCCTAATGCAGCCAGTTCGCTTTCATATTGTTTGATGGCGTCGACTGATTCTTCGATCTCGGCTTTGGCTTCCTGGGTCAGGCGGTTTTTGGTCAACTGGGTGGTCAGGCTTTTTTTGCGGCCAAGCCCAAAGACACTTGCGCCAAGTTCGGCCAGGTTGCCGCGCTCTTCCCATTTTCGCTGGTCGTATCGGACTTCGTCCTGGGTCAGTTCGCGCTGTTCGCGCAAGAGACGGTTGTTGATCGTCTCTATTTTGCGATCTATGGCGGCGGTCTGTTTGGCGGTTTCGATATCACGGTTTTCGCGGGCGGTATCGCTGCAAGCCTTGCGGAAGTCAGCGGAGCTGACCTCGGGCGCGGCGTAAACTTTGAGGGCCTGGTTGGCGCGGACGCTGATCGAGGTCGAGCGGTAGACCCAATCGCTAAAGTCGCGCCGCAGGCTAGTGAGCAGGCGCGCGTCGCTCAGGGCGGCTGGCAGGGCTTCGTAACGGGCCTGCGGGCTGGCTTCGCGCTCCAGGTTTTCGAGGCCTGGCCCCTGGTAGGGGAAGTCTTCCCAGCGGACTGTACCGCGCGGGTCGAGCGAGTCGACCAAGGCGATCCGCGCGATTTCGCTGTCGACGCCGTAGCGCCGGTCGAGGAAGCGGACGTGGGCGGCGGCCAGCAGGCTGGGCCGGTAGAGAAAACCTTCGATGCGCGAATCGGGGTGCGGGTTTTGGGCGCTGGCGCGCCAGGCTTCGCTGATGGAATAGTTGATCGGCAGGAAGAATTCGGGGATGGCGCTGGGGACGTGCGGGCGGGTCTGGCTGCCGGGCAGGTTGAGGGCCGGTGCGGCGCCAAAAGGCGCGGGAGCGGGAGTCGGCTCGAGGGGCGCGTCTTCGGCTTCGCTGGCCGGGAGATTGATGGCTTGCAGTTTGCCGAGATCAGGCTGGGAGGTGGTCTCCGTTTTTTTGACGGCAGGAGCTGCCGGTGAGTCCGCTGGGTTGTGCAGCCGGTTTAAGGCCGGGATCTGGGCGCGGGTTAAAGGCCCGGCCAGGAAGTTCATCGCCCAGCGCGTCTGAAATATTACCGGCCCGCTGGCGTGGATGTTGTGCAGCAGAAAGGTGCGCTTGCCGAGGCTGGAGATGATTTTGTCGTAGGCGCTCCGGTCGAGGTCGGCGCTGGCCCCTTGCAGGCCATCCAGCAGGCGTTGTTTGTCCCATTCGGTTTGGAGTTTGCCGATGAACCAGCTTCCGGCGTTGGAGAGGGCTTTGTAGTCGAGGTCGATTGGGTTTTGGGTAGCCAGCACCAGGCCGACGCCGAAGGCGCGCGCTTGCTTGAGCATCCGCAGGAGCGGCGTTTTGCTGGGCGGGTTGTCTTTGGGCGGCAGGTAGCCGACAATTTCGTCGAAGTAGAGTAGGGCGCGCAGGGAGGATGAGCCGTTTTGGGTGCGCATCCAGGTTTCAAAGGCGGAGAGCAGCAAGGTCGTGAAGAACATGCGCTCGCTGTCGCTCAGGTGGGCGGTATAGAAAACGCTCTGGCGCGGACGGCCATCGGCGCTAAAGAGAAAATCGGGGATGTGGAGCGGTTGGCCTTCACGCCAACTCTGAAAGCCGGGCGAGGCCAGGATGTTGTTGAGTGTCATGGCCAGGCTGGTGCGGTCTTTGGCGGGGAAGAAGCTGTCGATGGCGAATGCGCCCAGTTTGTCGAAGGGCGGATTTTGGACATTGACGACCAGTTCGGTCATGTCGAGCGGTTTGGCGTTGCTCCAGGCGTGTTCAAAGATGTTGGCGAGCAGGATATGTTCGCGCGAACGGAGCGGGTCGATATCATTGTAACCAACCAGGCCGAGCAGGGCGGTGACAGTGCTGGCAATTTTCTCGCGCAGAATTTTGCTGTTGCCTTCCCAGGGCAGGTCGGGGGCTTCGAGCGAGGACAGAACGCTGACCTGCTGCCCGCCGTCTGAGCCGGGGGTGTAGACCCCGAATTGGGCTGATTCTGCCAGGGCGCGGATGCGCTCAGGCGTGATGTCCCATTCTGCCAGGCCGGCCCGCCATTTTTCGGCGGTTTCCGCTGAGGCCTGTTCGAGGCTTTTGCCCTGCCTGCGTAAGGTATCCGCGTCGAGCCAGGGCGCGAAATCGGCGGGGGCCAGGTTGGGGAAGTGCAGCAGCAGGTTGGTCAGGTCGCCTTTCGGGTCGATGATGATGGCCGGGATGCCTTGCAAGGCGGCTTCTTCCATCAGCGTAATACATAGGCCGGTTTTGCCGGAGCCGGTCATGCCGGTTACGACGGCGTGGGTCGTCAGGTCGGCAGGGTCGTATTCCAACGCTTGAGATGTGATCTGATTTGTTTTCAGGTCGAAAATACGTCCCAGGTAAAAGTGTGTATCTTTCATGGATGGCTCCCGGCATGGTCAGTGATTGGTCAAATATAACATAAACAGGTAAGGCTGGAATTAAAATTGCAGCCGGTTTTGCAGGGCAAGGTTCGGGCAGGGTTTTGTAAACGTCTCATGCTACGAGTACTGCGTAAATATCCAAACCAAGAGGGCCTGTTTCACCTTGTTTTTGCCAGATTTAGTTTAGAAACCACAAAGAGCAGTAAAATATGGGCAGTCTCTCGCGCTATTTTAATCCATCACCGTCCATAGATCGTTGCGCGCTAAAATGGCGGGTAAAGCAGTGGTTGGGCGGCAGTTTTTGATAAATAGGGGTATATAAAAACTGGTAGGGTAAAATATAGGTACAGTTCAAATGGCTTTATAGAGAAAATGGGAATATGAAAAAAATAAAAGACCAAGCCTTGGTTACTTATTCTGTTAATCGCGCATCAGAAATGCCTTTTTGGAACGAAATTATCTGTGGAGATAGTGCAAACTTGCTTAAATCCGTTCCCACTGATAGTGTGGATTTAGTCATTACGTCCCCGCCGTACTTTCAACAGCGAGAATATGACGGCGGCGGTGTTGGTAATGAAAAAAAGCCAGATGAATATATTTCTGCAATTATGAAAATATTTCGTGAATGTGTCCGCGTTATAAAACCAACAGGAAGTATTGTTTTTAATATTGGTGACAAATATGAGGAGAGCAGTTTACTTCTAATGCCATATAGATTTGCGATAGCCGCTACTGAACAATGTAGAGTAACTCTTGTTAATAATGTGACGTGGGTAAAATCTAACCCGACGCCTAGACAATTTAAGCGCAGGCTTGTAAGTAGCACAGAGCCTTTTTTTCATTTTGTAAAATCTCAAAATTATAAATATTTTATAGATGAATTTTTAAAACCAGTTGATGAGCCAAAACTGAATGGTAATGGTACAGGCGAGAATGTAGGGAAAAAATATTTTTTACTTATTGAACAGTCTACACTTACTCCAAAACAAAAAGAAATGGCGCGTAGCGCATTAGAGGAGGTTATTGAGGAAGTCCGCAATAGCGAAATTCAAGGTTTTCGTATGAAAATTAGGGGTATCCATTCAGAACCATTTGGCGGGCAAGAAGGTGGTAGAAAAATTCAATTGGACAAGAATGGATTCACCATCATTCGTATTTATGGTAATCCACTAAAAAAGGATGTTATTGCCACACCCGTTGAGTCACTGAAAAGCTGCCCACATCCCGCTATTTATCCAGTAAAAATCGTTGACGAGTTCATTAAATTATTGACACAGAAAGGTGATGTTGTTCTCGACCCATTTGTAGGCTCTGGTTCAACAGCAGTAGCCGCATTTCAAAATGAGCGAACATATATTGGCTTTGATATAAGTGCTGAATATTGCTTATATGCTCAAAATCGCTTAAGTAGTGTTAAACACCAATTATCTTTGTGGGAGAAAAACAATGCCGCAAACGCCAATTGAAATCATTGAGTCCGCCTATGAAAGCGTAAAAGGAAAATCAACAAAACTCTTTTTATCCGCTTTATCGAATGAATGTGTTGATGATTTGATAATCATAGTAGAGAATGCTGAAAAGCAAAAGGCCGTTTTGGGCGTTACGCTAACTTCCATTGTGTACAAAATTTATGAACCATCACAAGATATCCGCAAACACCAAGACAGAATGGAAGGTGGTTATGCTGGAAGGACATTTGACACAAAGTTTGTTACGCCATTTTTAAAATATAAATTTTCCCACTTTGCAATGGCTGAAAGCGCGTGGCTAACTCGTTCTTTAGAACAACCTCATCCTTACAATCTTGACTTTCCCGGCAAAATTAGAAATACGAGTTTGAAATCTGCTTTTCTAAACACTTTGAATCGTGTGGAAACTGACAGCAAACTTGCACCTAAAATACTGGTTGCACTCATGGCTTTAATGCTTGAAGCATCAGCAAACGATGATGTTCTTTTTGCCAGCGTGCAGGTTACGAGCGGATTGACAATAGCGAAAATCATAGACGCAGTTAGTCAACATATTCGCTACAATTATGGTGTAGGTGTTGTTGGAACTGCTCGTATTCCTGTTTTAGCCGTTTACTCGGTTTACAATTTGCTCATGCCCGATGTCAAGAGATATTCAGATAAAACCCTTGTGCCACTCGAATCTCACACCAGTCCCGACTCTCGTTCAAAATCTTTAGGTGACATTGACGTAAATAACGCCGATAATTCTTGCTTTGAATCAATCGAAATCAAACATAACAAACCGATTACCGTCGATATGGTTGGTGTGGCTTATCGGAAAATCAAAAATACCGATATTGACCGCTATTATATTTTGACAACCAGCGAGCCAAATTTTGATGACCACGAAGCGGTTATGCAAGAAATAGAGAAATACAAGAAAGTGCATTCTTGTCAGATTATTGTCAATGGCGTTATTCCATCGCTGAAATATTACATGCGCTTGATAAGTAACCCACAAGGCTTCATTGATGAATACACCAAATGGCTTGAATTTGAATATCGACGAGCCAGCGGAATCAAAGGAGAGCATTTGCGAGTTTGGAAAGAAATACGTCAGAGCATGTTAAACCTTGAGTAACTTAAGGTAAAAGGCCTCGCCTCTGGAAAAAGATGGCGGGCCTTTTTTTCGTGAAGGTTTTGAAGCGATAATTTATTTGAGTCTATACTCAGCCATCACCTCTTGGCCTTGTCGTAGACACGCCAAAACTCGGCGGTGAATTGAGCCGCGAAATCAGGGTCGAAGATAATCATTACATTTTCATCGTTCTTTTTTTCGGCGCTGGCACTGAAATTATAGGAACCGAAGATCACAATTTCTTCATCGATAATGAAAACTTTATGGTGCATATTGCTGGGGTTGCCATCCAGATAAACGGGCAGGCTGGCGGCCTTGAACTGGTCAAACTCTCCGCCCGTATTCGACTTGAACTGGCCTTCGTCCATCACACCGGCCACGGATAATCCCTGGCTGGCCTTGCCCAGGATTGTTTCGGCAAAATCATCGGTGGTGAAAGAAAAAGCCATAAAACGGATGCTTTTTTCGGCCCCTTTCAGCAGCTCCAGGATGCGCCGTCCGACCCGATCGTCGGGCGAGAAATACGTTTCGACGCTGATCCCGTCAATGCTCAGGCGCGGATTGGGCGTCGCGGCCAGCGTATCCGGGCCAAAAAGATCATTCTCGAACATTTCGTTGAACTCGGTCAGATAGTTCTCGGCCACTTTTTGCGAGCGGATGCGGACCAGGTTGTTGTTCTCGTCATAAGTGCCAGAAGTGGTCAGGTTCATCGAACCGAGCCAGACCTCGCTCCGGTCGATAATCACAAATTTGTTGTGCATCAGGCCTTCGCGCCGGTCGCCGATGATCTCAATTCCGGCATTCATCAAGCGCTGCGGCGCGCTGCGCTCCATGTTGCCGCTTTCCATCACCACGCGCACATTCACCCCGCGCCGCTCGGCATCCAGCAGGGCATCGCGCACCGATTCGAGACTCAGGCTGTAAACCGCCACGTCCAGCGAAAGCCGGGCCTGCTCAATCGCCTGCACAAGCGGCTGGTCTGGGCCACCGGCTTCCATTTTTGCGAAGCGGCTGAAGGGTTCTGTAAAATAAACCTCGTAAAAGGCTTTACGGTAGCCGTAGCCCACCTCGAGCGGGATTTCGCGCCCGCCTTCTTCCGGGGCAAAAACAGTTTCAATTTTCTGAAGGGTGGGCGGCGGCACATCGACCGTGACGATCAGCGGCTCCACCTCCAGGGCGCAGGCCAGCCCTGCCAGGAGCAGGGTCAGTAAGGCGAGAATCATTTTTTTGGGCATGGTTTCTCCTAAAATAAGTCGAATTATAGCACGCCTGTTCCAGAGAAACGGCTCGCGGCCACAAATTGCGCCTTCGCGCTCTTATAAAAAAGTGTAATTTGCGAGCGGGACGGTTATAACCCGCTCGTGAGCCGAAATACCCATCCCAGTTTATTGCGAGCCGCCGGTACGGTGGCTTTTGCAATTCTGTTCGGACAGTTGATGGGACTTTTGCGCGGCGTATTGGTCGCCCAGGCCTTCCTCGTCGCCGAACTGGACGCTTTTTTCCCAGCCAACCGCGTCAGCGAAACGTACCCTCAACAAGCTGGAGTTTCACTACACGTTATTGGCGGTTGGTGCGCAAGAACTGCTTGTACTCCAAATATTACGAGAATTTCGCTGACTTCAAAAATACCGATCGCGCAATTGATCGACACTGCTCATGTTCAACATCCAGAAAAACTGGAAACATTGCTGACGTGGAATTTGCAGTCGTTCTCAAAAGTCCAAATCTCAGCCGTTTAGATTTTATTTTTTTTAGATATTGACAGACTGTGCTATAATCATGTAAATTCCCCAAGAAATTTACAAATTGTTTTATCATCCCCGGTACTGGGGCCAGCTGGATGATAATCCCGATACTTGATGAACTCTCACAAAACGCTTAAAAATTAACTCGTTCCTAACGGCTTGCTTTGCAAGGCGTCTTTTTCCATTCCCAAATTATATCGAGACAAACATATGAATATTCTAGAACTTGAGAACAAACCCCTGGCGGAGCTGCGGGTGATGGCCGTCAACGATTTTGGCATTCAGAATGCCAATCGCTTGAAAAAAGAATCTCTGGTCATTCGCCTTCGACAAGAAGAAGCGGCCCGCGAAGGCCTTGAGATTCGCGGCGGCATCCTGGAAGTGATGGACGAAGGCATCGGCTTCCTACGTTCGGCGCGTTATAGCATCAGCGATGATGATGTTTATGTTTCGCAGGCCCAATTGCGGCGTTATGAACTGCGTCCTGGCGATTTAATCATCGGGCATGTCCGACCACCGCGCGATTCTGAACGGCACTGGGGTTTGCTCAAAGTCGAGTCGATTAATGGGATTGAGCCGGAAGAAGCCCGCCGCCGGGTTAAGTTCGAGCACCTGACTCCGATTTTCCCTGAACAGCGCTTTGATCTGGAAACGCGCGGCGACATCATCTCGACCCGTATGATTAACTTGATTGCTCCGATTGGGCGCGGGCAGCGCGGGCTGATCGTTTCGCCGCCAAAAACCGGTAAAACGACGATCCTGAAGCAGATTGCCAATGCAATTTCCACCCAATATCCTGACGTTCACCTGATCGTAGCCCTGATTGGCGAACGCCCGGAGGAAGTGACCGATATGGATCGCTCGGTCGATGCGGACGTGATCGCCTCCACTTTTGATGAGCCGGTCACCTCCCACGTTCGTGCGGCTGAAATTGCGCTTGAGCGCGCCAAACGCCTGGTCGAGATTGGGCGGGATGTCGTCATCCTGATGGATTCAATTACCCGTCTGGCGCGGGCCTACAACCTGACGGTTAACCCGTCGGGCCGTACGCTTTCGGGCGGCATGGATCCTTCTGCGCTTTACCCGCCCAAACATTTCTTTGGGGCGGCCCGCAAGATCGAAGAAGGCGGTTCGCTGACCATCATTGCCACCTGCCTGATTGATACCGGTTCGCGTCTCGACGATGTCGTCTACGAAGAATTCAAGGGCACCGGCAACATGGAATTGCACCTTTCGCGCAAGCTGCAGGAACGGCGCATTTTCCCGGCAGTGGATATCGAACGCTCCTCCACCCGCCGCGACGACTTGCTGCTTGGGCCCGACCTCTTGCAGCGCGCCTGGCTCATGCGCCGGATGTACATCCAGATGATTTCATCGCCCCCAGGCGGCGCGGGTATGGATCAGGCCGTCGCAACTGAGGCGATCATCAATCGCATGATTAAGACTCGCAACAATATGGAATTTCTGGAAACACTTACGGATATGTAATTTGGTATAATTTTAACGGTATGAAAAATCTAATCAATTCCCATAGAAACACACTGCTCAGCTGGGGCATTACTTTACTGGTTGTAATCGGCTTGCTGGGGTCTACCTTTTGGTATTTACAACTGCCGCCCCGGGTTGCTGCGCCAATCTTTGAGGAAGAAGCTGCGCCTCTAACAGGCTCTGGTGGCCCGGTTGCGGCGAATAACCCCGCCCAGAACATGATGAACGATTTTGCAATTGGGCGCAAGCTGACCCTGAAAACCGTCATCCCTGAACGGCCGCGCTACGAAGTCATCAAGCGCACCGTTCAGCGCGGCGATTCGATCTTTGGAATTTCGACAGAGTTCGACATCAAGCCTGATTCGCTGTTGTGGGCCAATTACGAGACTCTCAAAGACGACCCGCACTCCCTGCGCCCTGGCATGGAACTGAATATTCCGCCGATTAATGGGGTTTATTACCAATGGCAGGAAGCCGATACGCTCGATTCAGTTGCGGCTGCCCTCCTGGCTAAGCCGGAAGACATCCTCAACTGGCCGGGAAACAAGCTCGACCTGGCCGAGCCAAAGATTGCGGCGGGAACCTGGGTCATGGTTCCCGATGGCGAACGCGAGTACCAACAATGGATTGTGCCAACCATCGCGGTTGGGCGTTCCGGCACGAGCGGCGTCGGTGGTTCGGCCTGCGGAGCCGGCTCGGTCGGTTCAGGCGGCTTTACCTGGCCGACCGCCAATCGTTTTCTTTCAGGCAACGACTATTATTCCGGGCATCTGGCGATTGATATTGCGGCTGGCGAAGGCTCCCCGGTCTACGCGGCGGATAGCGGTGTCGTCACGATGGCTGCCGGCGGCTGGAACGGCGGCTATGGAAATGTTGTTCAGATCAATCATGGCAATGGCTATGCCACCCTGTATGCCCACTTAAGCGTCATCAACGTTTCTGTCTGCCAGAGCGTGGGCCGCGGGCAAACCGTTGGCGCGGCGGGCAATACTGGCAACAGCTTTGGCGCTCACTTGCATTTTGAAGTGCGCCTGAACGGTGGTTTTGTCAACCCCTGGTATGTTTTACCCTAACCGAAGGAGAAATTTCCCTCCCAGACGCTGGGCGGGAAATTTTATAGACTATGGAAGCTGACCTGCAAAAATCTTTGGCGGGTTTGCCGCTTGGCGGTATCCGCTATCTCGAATCGACCGGTTCGACCAACGACATTGCGCTCGCCTGGGCTGCCGAGGGTGCGCCAGATTTTTCGCTGGTTCTGGCCGATGAACAGACTGCCGGGCGCGGGCGCATGGCGCGCAAGTGGCTTACCCTGCCGGGCGCGGCCCTCGCGCTGAGCGTCATCTTGCGGCCTTCTGCCCTGGAGCGAGAAAACATCGGCTTGTTTGCCGGGCTGGGATCGCTGGCGCTGGTCGATGCGCTTAAAAATTACGGCGTTCAGGCTCAGATCAAGTGGCCGAATGATGTTTTGGTTTCAGGCAAGAAATTGGCTGGGGTGCTGGTAGAAACCTCCTGGATGGGGGCCGAGGTGGAAAGCCTGGTTTTGGGGATGGGAATCAACGTCTACCCGGCTGCCATTCCGCCTGAGACGGAACTCAACTTCCCCGCCACCTGCGTCCAGTCCGAAATGCAAAATCCCCTCGAGCGCTTTGATCTGCTGCGGGCGCTGCTGGTTGCTCTGATTAAATGGCGTCCGCGCCTGGGGACGGAGAACTTCCTGAGCGATTGGCAGGCGTCCCTGGCGTTCTGCGGCGAAACGGTGCAGGTCTGGCAGGCGGAAGCGCAACCCCTGCTGGGCGTGGTGGAAGGCCTCGCAACGGATGGCAGCCTGCGGCTGCGGGTTGGATCGGCGCGGCGCATCATCCGCTTTGGCGAAATCCACCTGCGTCCGCTATGATATACTCATAAAAAATATTCCACAGGTGAAAAATGTTCGATGATTTGAGAAATGATAGCGAGGCTTCAGAGTTTGCGGATGACGAAATTGATCATCTGTTTGAGCCAAAGGTAAAGCAGGAGCGCAAGCGCGCCCAGCCTCGCCCGGGCGGGAAATTCCTGGGGATGAGCGCCGCTCAGCGATTTATCCTTTCTCTTTTGTTGTTGAGTGTCACCTGCCTGGGTGGTTTTTTGACGCTTTTGGTGATGGGCCGGGTGGCCCTGTTTTAGGCGCAAGACTTTGAATCAAAAATCCCGACGAATTTGTCGGGATTTTTTTATTGGCAGGCGAGCGCGTTAGAGCAAATCGGGCTGGGGGCTGAAGGTCTGATCGTCTTCTTTGGCCTCGGCCCCCACTTTTTCCAGGTCGGCGGCGGCGATGCGCGCCAGGGCTGCGACCGAGTCGCCGCTTTGCAAGCGGATGACGTGTACGCCGCGGGTGGCCCGCCCGGCGGTCTTGATTTGCGTGACCTTCAGGCGCAGGATGATGCCGTTGGCCGAGATAACGGTGATGTCGTCTTTGTCCTGGACGACGCGGGCGGTCACAATATTGCCGGTGATGGGCAGCGATTTTTGGTCAATTGTGGCGATGCCGTAGGTGGCGCGTCCTTTTGGCGTGTATTGGGGCAGCGGGGTTTGCTTGCCGTAACCGCTCTTGGTGATGGTCAGCAGCGAGCCGCCTTCTTCGACAACTTCCATGCTGGTAACTTTGTCGCCGGCTTTCAGGTGGATTCCGCGCACCCCGGCGGCGGCGCGGCCCATGGCCCGCACCTGTGTTTCGGCAAAGCGCAAGGCCTGGCCTTTGGCGGTCACGATCAAAATTTCGTCTTTGCCGCTTGTCAGACGCGCCCAGCCTAATTCGTCGCCGTTTTCAAGATCCATGGCGATCAGGCCGGAGGGGCGGACTGCGGCGAATTCTTGCATGACGACGCGTTTAATCCTTCCTTTGGCGGTCATCAGGGTGCAGAAGCTGTTTCCGCCAAAGTCGGAGACGGCAATCGCAGCCGTGACGCGTTCGCCGGGGTCGAGGGCCAGCACGTTGTAGATGGAAATCCCCTTGCCGGTGCGGTCTGCATCCGGGATTTGGTAGACCCTTTCGCTGTAAACTTTGCCCTTATCCGAGAAGAAAAGCACGGTTTGCAGGGTTCGGCCCGGCAGCATGAACATGACCTCGTCTTCTTCTTTGGTGGTGTGGCCGGTTACGCCGCGTCCGCCGATCCCCTGGGATTTGTAGACTGCCGCTGTGGTGCGTTTGATATATCCGCGCTGGGTCAGGGTAATCAAGACCGATTCGTCCTGTACCAGGTCTTCTTCGCGCAGGTGTTCCTGGGCGTCGCCCGCAATGCGCGTCCGGCGTTCATCACCATATTTTTCGGCGATTTCTGTAATGTCTTCTTTGATCAGCGTTAAAATCTTTGGCGGGTTGGCCAGCAAATCTTCCAAATAGGCGATTTGTTCTTTGATCTGCCTGGCTTCTTCTTCGATTTTCCAACGTTCGAGGGCTGCCAGGCGGCGCAGCTGCATATCGAGAATGGCCTGGGCCTGAATTTCACTCAGGCTGAAGCGTTCAATCAGTTTTTGGCGGGCTGTTTCGGCATCGGCGGCTGCGCGGATGGTCTCAATCACGGCGTCAATGTTGGCGAGCGCGATCAGGTAGCCATCCAGAATGTGGCCGCGGGCGCGGGCTTTGTCCAGTTCAAATTGTGTGCGCCGGGTGATGACCTCGATCCGATGCTCGATGAAGATGTGCAGCGAACGTTTGAGCGTCAGGGTGCGCGGTTCGCCGTTGACCAGGGCCAGAATCTGGACTCCGAAAGTGGATTGCATGGCCGTATATTTGTAAAGTTGGTTGAGAACTTTCTTGGGTTGCGCATTGCGTTTAAGCTCGATGACGATACTCATCCCGCGCTGATCGCTCTCGTCGCGCAAATCGGAGATTTGATCGAGTTTGTCTGCGCGCACCAGTTCGGCAATTCGTTCAATCAACGTCGATTTATTGACCTGGTAGGGAATTTCGGTAACGATGATATGGTGGCGTCCGTTCTTGGTCTCTTCGATGTGGGCCACGCCGCGCAGTACGATCCGTCCTTTCCCTGTCGTGTAGGCAGAATTGATGCCTTCCCGGCCAACAATCGTACCCCCGGTTGGAAAATCCGGGCCAGGAACGTGGGCCATCAGTTGATCGGCGCTGATATCTTCAATATTTTCGTAATTGTCGATCATGAAGTTGATCGCGCTGGCAATTTCACGCAGGTTATGGGGCGGGATGTTGGTTGCCATGCCCACGGCGATGCCGGTCGAGCCGTTCAGGAGCATATTCGGCAGACGCGCCGGCAAGACCAGCGGCTCCTGAAGCGAGTCGTCGAAGTTTGGGCCAAAATCAACGGTGTTCTTTTCGATGTCCGCCAGCATTTCGTCGGCCATTTTATGCAGGCGGGCCTCTGTGTAACGCATCGCCGCCGGAGAGTCGCCATCGACCGAACCGAAGTTACCCTGTCCGTCGACCAGCATATAACGCAGCGAAAAATCCTGGGCCATGCGGGCCATGGCCTCATAAACGGCTGAGTCACCGTGCGGGTGATATTTACCGAGCACTTCACCGACAATACGGGCAGATTTCTTGTAGGAACTGTTCGCGCGAATGCCCATATCGTGCATCGCATACAAGATGCGGCGGTGGACAGGTTTTAGACCGTCTCGGGCGTCGGGCAGGGCGCGGGCTACGATCACGCTCATGGCGTAATCGATGAAGGCGTCGCGCATCTGATCGTCAATGTTTACTTGCTGAATCTGTCCAATTTCCATAAAATATCCTCTTTCAAGCCACAGAGACACGGAAAGCACAAGAATTGCTGTGCAACCTGTGTCTCTGCGGCGAAAATTACCAATCGCAACCTCTCAATTATACTATGGCATTCAGTCTGCGGGCGCGGGTTGGGCCGGCTGCCCGGCTTGTTTTTCAGGTTCTTTTATACGCTCAGCCTGCGCTTATTTAACGTAATACTTATAAAAACGGGATATAATCTTTGAAACCAGCCTGCCTGTTTAAGGCGGCTGGCTGAGCAGGCAGTGACTTTCTGCCGGATCAAGACCAAGATTTTTGCAAAACAGGCTGCAATCGGCCTGCCCGGCCCTGCTTCTCTCAAGAGAACAGGTGGCTGCGGGTAATCTTTGAAAGTGTCTCTTATTTAGAAGTGCATAATACAGAAAAAGGATAAAGAGTATGTCTTTTATTGTCTTCCTGGTTTTCTTTTTGGCGCTGGCTGGCAGTATTTTCATCCACGAGTTGGGCCATTTTATTGCTGCGCGCCTCGCGAAGATTGAAGTCGAAGAATTTGGTTTTGGATTGCCCCCCAAAGCAATGACCTTGTTTAAGTGGCAGGGCACTGAATTTACCCTAAACTGGATTCCGTTAGGCGGATTTGTGCGCCCGAAGGGCGAAAACGACCCGAATGTGCCAGACGGCCTTTCGGCGGCAAGCCCCTGGAAACGGCTGGGGGTTTTATTGGCCGGGCCAGCGATGAACCTGCTGACCGCAGTCTTAGTTTTTGCGATCATTGTCGGCTTAAGCGGTGTGGCCGTCCCGGGCAACGTCCGGGTTGTGAATGTCCAGCCCGCCTCACCGGCCTTTGACTCCGGTCTTAGCGCCGGGGATGCCATTTTGACGCTCAACGGGCTGCCTGTGGCCGATGTCACTGAAGCGCGCGAGAAAATTCGGGCAAACATCGACCAACCGATTACCTTTTTGGTCGACCGTAAGGGCGAGCAAATGACATTGGTGGCGACCCCGCTTTCCAGCCGGACGGAAGATCAAGGCGCTTTGGGAGTTGGCCTGGATATGCCCCGCCGGGCGGCCACGCTTGGGGAGGCCATTCAGGGCGGCGTGGTCCTGACGGGCACCCAGGCGGTCTTGATTCTGAGTATCCCCGTCATGCTGATTAAAGGAGCCATTCAGCCCGGCGAAGCGCGCCTGGTGGGGCTGGTAGGCATGTTTGGAATGTTCTCGCAAGCCGTCGAGCGCGATACAACCACTCGCCAGGAGGCGGCAGTTGCGAGCAGCGCGGGCGAGCCTGCGCCGCTGCCATCCAACTATACTTTGTCTTTGCTGGCAATGCTCAGCGTTTCGCTGGGCGTCTTTAACTTGCTGCCCATCCCGGCCCTGGATGGAGGCCGCATCTTTTTTACGCTCCCAGAAATCTTGTTTCGGCGGCGCATTCCCTATAAATTTGAGAATATCGTCAATGGGGTCGCCTTTTTGCTGCTGATCGGCCTGATGATTTTTGTCAACCTGATGGATGTTCTCAACCCGTCCAATTTCCGCCTGCCTTAGGCCTGCCCTGATGAATAAGCCCTCTTTCCAAACCGCCCTGACTGCGCTCTGCGATGAATCGACCGCCTTCCCCAGCCGCTATCTGCCTTACTTCTCAGACCTTGCGCCGCAAGACCTGTCGGCCCTGATGGCCGCCTGGTTGCGCCTGGCGAAAAAACGCAAACACAATTTGCTGAGCAGGTTGGCCGAGTTATACCAGGAAGATAACCTGCTTTCTTTCGACTCGCTGGGGGCGGCCTTGCTCTCAGACTCGGATGAGCATGTCCGGGCTGACGCTTTGCGCCTGCTCGCCGACAGCGAGGACACTGGCCTGCTGCCGCGCCTGGTCGAACTGAGCGAAAATGACACAGACGCGGACGTCCGCAGCCGCGCGGCCATTGTGCTTGGTAATTTTATTGAACTGGGCGAGCTTGAAGAAATCTCCAAAGAAGCTCAAAACTTTGTTGAAGAGTCGCTTCTGCGTCTGGTGCGCTCTGATAACGAAGCCGTCCAGCGCTCGGCGCTTGAAGCCGTCTCCTTCTCCAGCCGCCCCGAAGTCGAAGCCCTGATTCAATCCGCCTACATGCGCCCCGAACCTGGCTGGATAGCCTCCTCCCTGATTGCGATGGGCCGTTCGGCCAGCGACGACTGGGAAGAACTTGTCCTGGCGAAGTTTGATGACCCCCACACAGAAATCCGCCGGAGGGCCGTCCAGGCGGCGGGAGAGTTGCAGATCGATTCGGCCCGTCCGTTGTTGCTAACCCTGCTCGAAGAAGAAGATGACGAGGACGTTTTTACGGCTGCCATCTGGTCGCTTTCACAAATTGGCGGCGAAGACGTGCGCGTTGCGCTGGAAGTGCTGCTCGACCAGGCTGAAGACGACGCCACGCTTAACTTCATCGACGAAGCCATCGCCAACCTGGACTTTACCGAAGAACTCAACTCCTTTAACCTGCTTGCGTTTGACCCCGACGACGATCCGGATCAATAAACTTTGTGAAGAAAAACCATCCCGCCCTGTTCCCTGTTATTTTTGTGGCCTGCCTGATGCTGGCGCAGCCTGTTTTTGCGCAAAGCCAGATAAATTTGAAAGAAGTTAACGCCGCATACGATTTTGGGCAGACGCTTACCCTGAGCGCCGAAATTGAAACCAGCCAGACCGTCAGCCAGGCCCAGGTTTTTCTGCGGGCCGAAGGCGAAAGCCACACCATTACCTTCCCGGCCCGCATCGATAGCAGCGGCCGCCTGCAAGCCATCCACGATATTCAACAGGCGCAGTTAAGACCATTTGCCGAAATTACGTATTGGTTTCGGTTTTTCTTTGCGGATGGAACCAGCGCAGACTCCCCTCAATTTTCCTTCCGTTATACAGATAATCGCTTTAACTGGCAAACCCTGGCAGATGGCAACCTGCGCGTTCACTGGTACGCGGGAGATTTGGCCTTTGGGCAAGCTGCCCTCGACGCAGCCCGCAGCGGGGCGGAGCGCACCAGCCGCTTGCTTTCCAAGAATATCAGCCAGCCCATCGATATTTATATTTACGCCAACTCAAATGACCTGAAAGCCACCATCGACGCTTCGGGCCGGGCCTGGGTTGGCGGACACGCCAGCCCCGATCTGAACATTGTTTTTGTCTCCATTCAGCCAGGCGCGGAACAGTCCATCAACATGGAACGCAAAATCCCGCATGAACTGGCCCACATCCTGACGTATGTTGCAGCCGGCGAGCGCTATCCGTTGCTGCCGATCTGGCTGCGCGAAGGGATTGCCACAATTTCTGAGATTTATCCCAGCCCGGATTATGCGCGTTCACTTGCCCATGCTGTCGAAGCCGATGGCTTGCTCTCCTTTAAAAACCTGTGCGGAGATTTCCCAGTTGACGCCTCCTCCCGCTTTTTGGCCTACGCTCAATCCGAGTCGTTTACCCGTTACCTGGTCGATCAGTACGGCATCTCCAGCCTGGGACGTTTAATTGAAGCCTATGGCGATGGTCTGGGCTGTGAACAAGCCGTCCAGCACGCGCTGGGCGTCTCGCTGACAGATTTGGAATATTCCTGGCGCGCCGAACGGCTGGGGGAAGACCGCCTGGCGTTGGCCGTCAAAAATCTTTCAGGCTATTGGATCCTGTTTGGCGTTCTGCTGATTTTGCCGCTTACCCCCGCGATTTTTTTACCTGCCAAGAAAAATTAGTCAATGGATAAATCAGAGCCTAACCAGCGCTTGCAGATCTGGGTTACGGGCCGCGTTCAAGGAGTCGGTTTCCGGGCTTTTACAGCCCGTGCCGCTCAGACACTTGGCTTGCGCGGCTGGGTGCGCAACCTCGGCTACGACCAGGTCGAGGCACTCGCCGAAGGCCAGCGGGCAGACCTTGAAGCGTTTGCCCAGATCGTCCGCAGCGGCCCGCGCGCCTCACGCGTAGACGAATTCCGTCACGAATGGCTCTCCGCCAGCGGAGAATTTGACGGCTTTGCTGTCCGCAGCAGCCGTTAAGCGAAGCCCAATCCCCGCTCTTTTAGCGAAACCCAACTGCCCTGGCCGATCACGAGATGGTCGAGTACGTCTATGTCGAGCAGTTTTCCGGCCTGCAAGATGGCGCGCGTCACCGCGACATCATCGGGGCTGGGGGTTGGGTCGCCGCTGGGATGATTATGGGCGACAATAATCGCCGAAGCATTCTTGCGGACCGCCTCCCGGAAAATTTCTCCGACCAGGATCTGCGAAGAACTGACCGAGCCGCGATACAAATCGACAATTTCCTGCACCCGATTGCGCCGGTCGAGCAGCATAACCCGCAAATGCTCCTGCTCAAGGGCCTGCATCTCATATTGGATTAAAGCGGCCGCATCGGCGGGTGAGTTGATGGCCGGGCGTTCTTGAGGCGATTCGAGGGTTAACCTGCGGCCCAATTCGATGGCCGCTTTGATTTGAGCCGCTTTGGCCTCACCGATCCCGTGCTGATCAATCAATTCATCAAAGGGCGCGCGGTGAATTCCGGCGATTCCGCCAAATTTTTGCAGCAACCTCTGCCCAACCTGGACAGCGTTCTCGCCGGGGACGCCGACTCGCAGCAGAATCGCAATCAACTCGGCGTTGGAGAGCGCCTGCGGGCCGAGATTTTGTAAGCGTTCACGGGGTCGCTCGTTATCGTGCAAATCGGTGATGCGGTACGTGGAGGGCGGCGAGTTATTTTCGGACATGGCTTCTTCCTTGAACGGTCGGATAATCAATTTTACAGCAGGATTCGAAAATTTTACTGGAAACCCAATCTCAAAACTTAAAAAGTAGCGGAGAAGATCAGATGAAAAACACGGACAGCAATCAAAAGAAGTTGTCAGCCGGGCAGCGCTCGCTGCTGCTCGATCAGCTGAAAGCCCGCTTTGAACAAAACATGAGCCGTCATCCAGGCCTGGAATGGGCAAAAGTCCAGACAAAACTGGAGGCTGACCCTGAAAAATTGTGGTCGCTTCACGAAATGGAAGCAACCGGCGGCGAACCGGATCTGGTCGGTTACGACAAAACGACGGAAGAATACATTTTTCATGATTGCTCGCCAGAAAGCCCCAAGCACCGCCGAAGTCTTTGCTATGATCGGGAAGCCTTGCAATCGCGCAAAGAGAACCGGCCAGAAAATAACGCTGTTGACCTGGCTGGCGCGATGGGTACTGAACTTTTGACAGAAGAAGAATATCGAACCTTGCAGGGACTGGGCGTTTTCGACACAAAGACATCCAGCTGGCTGAAAACCCCTGCCGAGATCAGAAAACTGGGCGGCGCTATTTTTGCGGACTTTCGCTATGGCCGAGTTTTTGTGTATCACAACGGCGCCGAATCTTATTATGGCTCCAGGGGGTTTCGCAGCTCGCTCAAGGTCTAATTTTTAGGCAGTCGTTTTGCGGGATTGGTTTGCCCCTTAAAATTGAAAGCCCCGGCGAATGACCGAGCCGGGGCTTTCAATTTTCTTTCTATCTCACCATCTCAACGTAATCTTGTGTCACTCGTTCGCCGCCGCCCAAAAAGGCGACCAGTTCTGCCACCAGGCGCGCTTTTTTCTCCGCGTCTGTCCGGCTCCAGGTGCGGCTCTTAACTTCCAGAAAGTCTCCCAGGTCGGGTTTTGCAAACATCTCCAG
>JAVEWN010000058.1:0-21536 GCA_034004515.1 Anaerolineales bacterium
GCGGCGCTATTTTTGCGGACTTTCGCTATGGCCGAGTTTTTGTGTATCACAACGGCGCCGAATCTTATTATGGCTCCAGGGGGTTTCGCAGCTCGCTCAAGGTCTAATTTTTAGGCAGTCGTTTTGGGGGGATTGGTTTGCCCCTTAAAATTGAAAGCCCCGGCGCGGTCATTCGCCGGGGCTTTCAATTATCTTCTATCTCACCATCTCAACGTAATCTTGTGTCACTCGTTCGCCGCCGCCCAAAAAGGCGACCAGTTCTGCCACCAGGCGCGCTTTTTTCTCTGCGTCTGTCCGGCTCCAGGTGCGGCTCTTAACTTCCAGAAAGTCTCCCAGGTCGGGTTTTGCAAACATATCCAGGTTGATGTAGAACTCCTCGCCTTGATATTTGATGAACCAGCGCAGGCGTTCTTTTTCGATGGTCTTTTCACCACTTGGTTTGAAGTATTCACGATAGAAACGCAGCGATTGAGTGGCCGGAGCCAAATAGCGCGAGCGCGAGAGCAGCACGTCCTGTCCCAATTCGCCTTCGCGGCTTTCACCGATCAGCGTCAGGCGTTCACGCACGCCCTTAATTTTGCCCTTCGGGTCGACAAAATCGTCTTCGCGGTAGCGCAAGCGGCCCTGGCCGGCCTCGTCAAAGCTGAAATAGTTGTCGTATTGACGGTAGTGGCGCTTGTAAACGACCTCAATCTCCGGCTTCTTGACCGCATCCCGGACGACCGCCGGATTTGCGATTTTGACCTTGGCCTGGACCTCGAACGATTCCTCCTCGGTCGAGCCGCCCAGAGCAATCAGTTTGCTGAGCACCGACTGTTCGCGTTCGATTAAGAAAGCGTCAATCTTGCGGGCGTAGCCATCTGCCTGTTTGAGCAGATCGGCTTCATCGAGCGTCAGCAGTTGGCGCTCACGCATCAGCCATTTTCCGTTGACCATCACATCCGACACATCGGTCGATTTGGCGGCGTAAACAATCTGGGCGTAGGCGTTGTCTGAGCTGCGCTCAAAGCGCGGGGAGTTGTGAAGCGGGTTCAAATCCACCAGAATCAGATCAGCGCGTTTACCGGGTTCGAGCGAACCGGTGATCTCGCCAATGTGCATGGCCGCAGCGCCGAGGCGGGTTGCCATGGCCAGGGCCTCGCGGGCCGGGATCGAAGTCGGGTCGTTGCTCTGGGTTTTGGCGATAAATGCGGCCAGACGCAGCTCTTCGAACATATCCAGATCGTTGTTGGAGGCCGGGCCATCCGTGCCGATGCCCACATTCAGGCCGATTTCGCGCATCTTGGTGACGGGGGCCATCCCCGAAGCCAGTTTTAAGTTAGAAGACGGATTGTGTGCCACGCCAGCCCCGGCATGAAGCAGAGTCCGCATTTCGCCCTCGTCGATGTGGACACAGTGGGCTGCCAGCACTTTCGCGTCCAGCAGGCCTTGTTTCTTGACGTAAGGCACAACCGGCATCCCGTTTTCGTTGCGCATGTTTTCGACCTCGAGAGCGGTCTCGGCGATGTGGGTGTGGAGCGGCACATCAAACTCAATCGCTAGTTCGGCGGTGGCGCGCAGGATGTCGGGCGTGCAGGTGTAGGGCGCGTGCGGCGAAACCGCTGGCACAATCAGCGCGTGGCCCTTCCATTTTTGGATAAATTTGCGCGTCAGCACCAGCGCTTCTTCGTAGGAGGCCGCGTCTGGGGCCGGGTATTTCATCACTGTCTGGCCGAGCACGCCGCGCAGACCGGCATCGGCGGTCGCCTGGGCAACATCGTCCTCGAAATAATACATATCGGCAAAACAGGTGACACCGTTTTTGATGAACTCAGCGCAGGCAATCAACGTCCCAAGGCGGCAGAACTCAGGCGAGACAAACGCCCGCTCGACCGGCATCATATAGCCCATCAGCCAGACATCCAAACGCAGATCGTCGGCCAGGCCGCGTAAAAGCGTCATCGGGACGTGGGTGTGGGCGTTGACCAGACCCGGCATCAGGACTTTGCCGCCGCAATCCAGGCTTTCTTGCGCTTCGTATTCGCGCCGGACCTGATCCTGCTCGCCGAGCGCGACGATTTTATCTGCGCGGATGGCGATTGCTCCATTGCGATATTGCGTATAATCTTTGTCCATGCTCAGAATGTGAGCGTTATAAAGTAAAAAGTCAACTTTTTGTGTCATTTGTTCTCCTGTTTGAGTGGATTTGCGCCAAACCCGGCGGGCGGGTGTAAGTCGGTTTGAGTTGTAATATTATGTACTTGTCTGACAATTATGTCAAGCAGGGCAGAAATAAAAAAGGGCAACTGCATAAGAAAAAAATGCAGTTGCCTGGATGTATTTACCTTGACCCTGCCCCATTAACAACTTCGTCCTGAGCGGAGGCCCGCCGCTTGTGCGGGCCGTAGTCGAAGGACATTTTTCTGCAAATCATCCTGCGACTGCGCTCCCTTCGACTACGCTCAGAAACGCTCCGCTCAGGGCGGCTCGCGACGTCATTTGAAACGGCTTTTTCTACAACCCGTGAGTAAATACAAATCCTAACCGCCTCGCTCCAGCGGGTTTTCAGGGGCCAGCAGAGCTGCAAATTGATGTAAAGAATCCTGATGGACTAAAGCCAACACTTCGTCGGCTTCTTCAAGGCGGGTATCGCCATGCGGCACGACCAGCTGATTCTTGCGGATGATGGCTGTAATCGTACACTCTTTCGGCATTTCCAATTCCTTAAGATATTTCTTGACGGCCCTTGAATCCGGGTGGACTTTTTCTTCAATCAGCGAATATTCGCCCCGCCGCAATTTGAGCAGGGTCATCATATCGCCCAGAGACATCTCCTCGGCCACCAGATGGGCCAAAATGTCGGCCTGGTTGAGGGCGACATCGACCCCCATTTCGGCGGTAAAAAGCCAGGCGTTCTTGGGATTGTTGACCCGCCCAATGGTGCGCGGAACGTTGAACTCAAAACGGGCCAGCGAGGTGATCACCAGGTTGGTCTCGTCGTCACCGGTGACTGCCGCCAGGACGTGCGTATTGGCAATCTCCGCTTCGGTCAGGGTGGTGGGAGATGAGCCGTCGCCCTGAATGATGACCTCTGCCGGCAGCTCTGTATGCAGTTTTTCGACAATGCCCGGGCGCGATTCGATCACCCGGACGGTGTGCTTGCCAGCCATTAAGATTTTCGCCAGGTAAGAACCCGTGTTTCCGCCGCCAACAATAATCACATTCATAATTCATTCCTCTTCTCCAGGCCGAGCATTTCCTCCAGCCGGGTCATCGAAGTCGACGCAACCGCCAGGTGCAGGACGTCGCCCTCGTGGAATTCAGTGCCGTTGGTGGGGATGAAGGCGTGGTTGTCGCGCGTAACCGAAAAAACCACCACCTCGCCGGGGATGCCCAGATCGCGCATGCTGCGCCCGGCCAACTCAAAGCCGGCCTCGACCGCCAGCACCGAGACATCGCCGCGCCCAAACTTGTGCAGCACATCCAAATCGGTGTGGGTCACCAGATCGTAAATCTGGCGCACGCCCAATTGAGTGCCTGAAATGGTGCTGACGCCCAGCCTCTGATAAATTTCGGCCCGCAACGGATCGTACATGCGCGCCACCACCCGCGGAACGCGGAAGATGTTGCGCGCAATCCGGGCGGCCACAATGTTGGCGTTATCTGAAGAACTTGCGGCAATAAAGGCGTCTGCCGTGGCAATTCCGGCCCGGTTCAGCACGTCGCGGTCAAAGCCCAACCCGTGCACAATCCGGCCTGTAAAATCATCGCCCAGGCGCAACCCGGCATCAGCGTCGCGGTGGTCGATGACCGTCACGTCGTGGCCGCGTTGGGCCAGTAGCTTGCTCAATTGCGAGCCAACCCGCCCGCAGCCCATCACGATTACTTTCATAGAAGGCCTCCTTAATCATCCAGCGCGCCGACGCGCCGCTTGTTTGCGAATCCATTCCAGGCTGTAAAGAATCAGCCCGAACGAAGAAAGTCCGATCCAAAACCGGGCCGGGATGGCCTGATGCTCAAAGGCATCTGCCAGCGGAGGAAAATAAACCAGCAGAAAAATACTGACAATCTCGGCCAGAATCCCAAAAAGCAGGAAACGGTTGCTGGCCCAGCCTAATTTTGAGTTGCGGTTAATCTCAGAGCGACAGGCGAAGGCATTCCCAACCTGGGCCATCACCACCCCGGCATGGAAGACCGTCACCGCCATAATTTGGGCATTCGCCACAGAAAGCGGCGTCGCAAAGAAAGCCGGGATGGGCAATTGGGCCAGCCAGGGCAGTGCGCCAAGCGCCGCAGCATTGCCCGAAAACAAATAAACTGCGAAAAAACCGCCGAAGCACAGTACTGCCTCTATCATACCCAGCCATAAAAATGCGCGCAAGAGCAAATTATTATCCAGCAGGCGCTGATCGCGTTTGCGCGGCGGGTACAGCATCACATCCGGTTCGGGCGGTTCGCTGCCCAGGGCCAGGGCCGGGAACAGATCGGTCCCCAGGTCGATGGCCAGTATCTGTTTGACCCCCAGGGCCAGGGGAATGCCGGGCAGGCTGGCCGAAATAATAAACGGCATCACCTCTGGCACATTTGACGAGAAAATATAGGTCATAAACTTGCGGATGTTGTCGTAAATGGCGCGGCCTTCTTCGATTGCCGAAATGATTGCGCCAAAATTGTCGTCGGTCAGGATGATGTCGGCGGCTTCTTTGGCCACGTCGGTCCCTACCAGGCCCATCGCCACGCCCACATCCGCTTTGCGCAGGGCCGGGGCGTCGTTAACCCCATCGCCGGTGACGGCCACCATCTCACCCCGCGCCTGAAAAGCCGCCACCAGGCGCAGCTTATGCTCCGGGGCCATCCGCGCAAAAATGACTTCCTGCTCAAGGATCGTCTGCAATTCGCTGTCGGGCGTTTCGTCCAGCTCGGCTCCCGTTAAAATGCGGGGGTTTGCGCTTTCGATCATGCCCACCCGCCGCGCCAGCGACTCGGCTGTCAGGCCATAATCGCCGGTAATCATCACGATCCGAATCCCGGCCTGGCGGCAGATCTGGACGGCCTGTTCCACTTCCGGGCGCGGCGGGTCCATCATTGCCATCAAGCCCAGAAAGACCAGCCCCGTCTCGACATTTTCTGCCGAGAACGCCCCTTGCGCGCGCTGTGGCAGGGTTTTTCGCGCTATCGCCAGCACGCGCAGGGCCTTGCGCGCAAAATCGTCGTTGGCCGCCATGATTTCGCGCCGCAAACGCTCGTCCAGCGCAACCGCCTGGCGCTGGATCAAGACATGCGTACACAATTGAAGCACCTCGCGCGGCGCGCCCTTCGTAAAAGCCATCTGACCGGTTTCGGTGCGGTGGATGGTCGTCATCCGCTTGCGGCGCGCGTCAAAGGGAATTTCATGAACGCGCGGGTAGATCTGGATCAACTCGTTTTCGTCGATGCCAGCCTTGAGGCCCGCCACTTTGAGGGCGGCCTCGGTCTGGTCGCCCAGGCTGGTCCAGGTTGGGTGTTCGGGGCTGGGCGGATTAATCCGCGCATTGTTGCAGGAGCAGGCCGCTTCGAGCAGCGCGTTCAGGTCTTCGTCCCAGTTCTGCCCATCGGGCGCGGGAACGAACTGCCCTTGAGGTTGATAGCCGACCCCGGTCACGCGCAAACGCTGACGGGCCACCCACACCTCGCGCACTGTCATCTGGTTCTGGGTCAGGGTGCCGCTTTTGTCGGTGCAGATGATCGAGATGCTGCCGAGCGTCTCGACCGTATTCAGTTTTTTGACCAAAACGCCCTTGGCCGTCAGCCTTTGGACGGCCCGCGCCAGCGAGAGGGTCAGGGTGGCGGGCAGGCCTTCAGGGGTGGCGGCTACGATCACGCCCAGCGCAAAAATCCACAATTGCTGGCGGGTCAGGTTAAAGCTGTTTTCAAAGAAGCCAATTGCCAGAATCAGCGCGCCAAGCCCGATTGCCACGAACGTCGTGACGCGCACAACCTGGCTTAACTCACGCTGGAAAGGGCTGGGCTCTTCGGGCAGGCTCTGGGTCAGGTGGGCGATGCGCCCAAACTGAGTTAACATGCCGGTCGCGTAGACCACTGCCCGGCCTGTGCCCGCGGCGACGGAAGTGCCGGCAAAAATCAGGTTGGCTTGTTCCAACTCGCTGATGCCTTGCTGGTAGCAAGCCTCCGCAATTTTGCGGGCTGCTACCGATTCGCCGGTCAGGGTAGCGTTGTTGGTGCGCAGGCCATATTCTTCAACCACGCGCGCGTCGGCGGGGATGTTGTCGCCCTCAGCCAGGATCAGGATATCTCCCGGAACCACTTCGCGGGCCGGGATGTGCATCTCCTGCCCGTCGCGCAGCAGGTGGGCATAAGCCGGCAGGACATCCTGCAATTTGGCTGTGGCCTGCTCGGCGCGGTATTCGCGCCAGTATGAGAATCCGGCCGTGGTAAAAGTCAGCGCCCAGATCACGAGGGCCAGCACCCAGTCGCTGAAGACCGCTAAAAATCCTGCGACCAGCAGTAAAAGCGCCAGCGGATGGACAAATTGCGCCCCGATTTTCAACCAGGGCGGGTCTTTTTTTTGTTCGCTGAGAATATTTTCCCCGTAGAGCGACAGGCGCGCATCGGCCTCAGCCCGTGAAAGTCCATCAGGGCTGGTTTCGAGGGCCAGGAAGACCTCGCCTGGTCGCAGGGAATATACGGGCGTGATTGCCATAGAAAATAAGAAGGGCAGCTTTTGCAGGGGCAGCCCAGGCTGCTTTTAGAGCGGTTTAACGCCTGAAAACGCCTCTGCTGACCCCGGACGGGCCGCCCTTTTTGCTTATTCCAACTCGTTCTCGTCTGCCGGGCCGGTTTCGTTCGGGGCCCCACCCAGGCGAGGTGCGGGCTTGGGTTGGTTGGCGCGGTATTCTTCGAGGTAAGTCATTTTCCCAGAGTGGTGCATCGCTTCTTCGAATTCCCCGGCAGGTGAAGGGATCGATTTCTCGAATCGACTCGGCTTCATCACGCCAAAGATGGCGAAAAACTTGGCGACCACCATCAACGCATCATAACGATATTCCTGCATTTTGAGCGACTGCCACTCGACAATATTGCCCATCATGCCTTCCACGCGCGATTTATCTCGAATAATACGGTGAATATCTTCAGGGTCGCGGTAACCTGCCGGTGAGATGAGTATGATGTGGGCAAGCACAATTAAAACGCTGAAGACAATCAGGACCACCCAGCCGCCTTCGTTCCACTTGGTAACGATTTGACCAATAAAAATAAAGGTTGAGAGCGCCGCCGCAAAGGTTGTTCCGATCAGACCCCATGTGCGAGCAGAGCCGGTGTTGGTTTGTTGAACGTGACGGCGCATTGCCAAAGCCATGATTGCGATTGGCATAAAAACACCCACGCCATAATAAGGAACGGCCGCGCTGGTTTTACCCTGTACCAAAAATTGAATGATAATCGCAACAATGGCGGCCGCTGTGACGGGCCGGGTAAAAGTTCCTTTGGGGTTACGATAAACCACAATTTCAGGAATTTCACCAATGGCAACATTGCGCCAGGTGATGGCCTGTAAATCCTGAAAAGCGGTCATCGATGCGGCTGTTAATAATGCTACCGCTAAAATCTGATAGGCCCAAAATAAAATAACGCCGCCGGGGATCTGACTAAACCCGATAAAAGCCAGGTTACCGACCAGCGAACGCCCGGCTATGCCGCCAAAAGCCTGAAAATGGTTGGCAAAATAGGTTAGGAATAAAGAGGTAATAGCCCCGTAGAACAAAAAGCTGGTTTGAACCACGCGTCCTATTCCGGCTTTTCCGCTGTAGAAATGCCAGAGCCAATCCAATTTTTTGAACTTTTTCTTGCCCCACTTTACAAAGGACGCATCCTCGTCGATAACAAATTGAATACCATTTGACATGGCCTCCAAGCCTGTCAGCGCCACCAGGCCTTTCATGGAGGCAGCCAGGAGGTGAAACAGGGCTTCTCCAAGCGATGCGGCTTTGACCGTCTCTTCGGCGGGTAAGGGAGCAACGTTAGCAGACTGGGCTATTATCAACCCGATGGCCATGACAATCGTCATCAGCACAAAAACGCCCAACCCGGCAAAAACCACCTGAGCCGATTCACCACGCCCACGAATGGTAATGTACCAGGTGATGGCAACCAGGCTGGCCCCAATCAGAAAATGCCAGCCCCAGGCAATATTGCCTGCATTTTGCAGCGAGAGCAGCTGGTCTACGCCCGAAAGAGTGGAGACGACAATCGTAAAAATATAGTCCAGCAATAAGATTACAGCCACAATCAGGCTAAGGGAGGGTCCCAGGTAGCGCATGGCCGCAGTAAACGAACCGCCGCCCTCATTGAAAACCCCTAAGGAATACATATAAAGCCCGCCAAAGACAATATTGGCAATCGCAATAACAGCCACAGCATAGTAACCCTGCTGCTCCAATCCATAGGGGTGCAGGGCGTGCAGCATCTCGTCGGTGGCGTAGAAATAGGAGGTGAAATAATCGACGCCGAAGAGGGCCAGGGCCGCCAAAAGGCCGACCTGGCCGGCGCCATGGACGTGCGCGTCTTCTTCGCTCTCGCGCGGCGCGATCCGCCAGGAGAGATAACCGATAACAATAAGCAGACCAATCGAAAATAACATGAAAACCTTTCACTTTCAGGCAAGCCAAATATCGCCAACCTTGCACGCAGCAAGCACCGGCGGGTTTGGGAATAATGCAAACCAATTAAATGTCGGAGGGGAGGAAAGCCTGTTCGAGCAGGGCCAGTTCAGAAAGCAGATGACGGCGGGTCGAGGCGCTGAAGCGCGTATCCTGGGCCACTTTGGCCGCTTCCTGGCGCGCCGCGCGGACGACAAAGGCCGGCACAAACATAATCCGCCCGGCGGGGATGACCTCGAAGCTGAATGTATCCAGTTTGAGTTCCTGGTCATCGAAGTAAGGCAGGCTCAAGCTCAGGCCGCGATTGAGGTTATTACCCGCGGCCCGTTCCTTAATTTTGGCGATGATTTCGCGGGTTTTGTAGCGCGCCAGGGCGCGGCCCTGGTTGACCATTTGCCCGAGCATCCCGTAACGCTTTTTTTGGTATTCAGGGTCGGTCACGATATAAGGCGCCAGGGCTGAAGCCGCGTGCAGAATGGTGATAAAGTTTTGCATTGAAGCCAGGTGCGATTGGGCTTCCTTGAGCGAGCCAACCAGCAGGTTGTCCTCTCCTCCAAAGGCGACCCATTGCGGCAGGTAAAAGCTGCGCGCGTAGGGCACAAAGGGCACCTGGAGCGCGCCGCGCTTTTCGTCGGAATCGCCTTCTTCGACAATTGCATCGCTGCTCATGGTGATCGCAGATTCTGGCTGGTTGTCTACAATCGGCAGATAGGCAATCGAATCGGCCTCGCCCGCCTGGTAGCGGACGCTGCGCCCGGAGGGCAGCATGTTGTAAACCATGTGCAAGACAATGGCCTGCCGCACGAGACCAGCGGCGAGAGAAACCGCCTGCTCCGGCGATTGATCCAGTTCGGCCAATTTGCGGCGCAGGGCGTTGCCCAGGTTGGCCCGTGAAATCCGCAAGCCCCAGCCACCGACCTGCTGTTCGCGCAGGTTTTGCGGTACGCTCAGGGTGATGGGCGGGGCGCCGGCCTGGGCGGGCTGGGTTACAATTCGATCCGGTAAAGTAAAATGAATCTGGGCCGCTTTGCCAATCACTGCCTGGGCAATTTGCTGTCCCTGAGATTCCAAAAATCGCTGCACAATGTTCGGTTGGGCCTGGTACAGCGCTTGCTGGATTTGGTACTCTGCGCTAAGAGTTTGCGACGGCTGATTGATGCCATCGCCTGAAATTTGAACCTGTTCATTCTCCATCTGCACTCCTTTGCTCGTGGGCATAACCTGAAAATAATACTCCTTTTTTTGTTTTGCTACAAGATGATTCGTTTAGGCCTGTAATTTCAAATCTGAAAGTAAAATGGCTCGAGTGCAGCGCTGAATTGGATGTCGCAAAGCCGGCCCTCGGGCGTATAATAGGCTTACATAGAACGTTGCGCTGATCGGTTTTTTTAGCAAAGAGAGGAGCATTTTATGGCGAACAAAGAGCAAGGCAAAAGCAAGGACAAAGATAAGAAGAAGAAAAAGAAGGAAAAGGAAAAAAAGAAGTAGCAGCCCGCTTTTTTAGCGAAAACCAAGCAATGCGCCGCACGGAAGTTTGCGGCGCATTGCTTTTGGAAGGACATCCTCCCCCGGGCTTTGGAGTTGAGCGCGCACGTAAAAAAACAGCCCCGGCGGGGGCGGCCCCCTTGCACAGCGGGCAAATTTTTATACCCAGGCGATGGCCCTGATTTAACAAAAAAAGTCGCCCTTGCTGGGAACTTTCCCGGCAAGGGCGGCGGCTGGTTAAACAGGTTTCTTCGTGGGCAGTTTCCCCTTCTCCTGTTCTTTTTTCTTTGTATCATTTTGTTTCTTTTGTTTATCAGCTTTGTTCTTATCTTTCTTACCGCCTTTATCACCCATTTCAGATCTCCTTGGTTGATTTTTTATGCCTGGCCGCAGAAGGAAGGTTGGTCAAGCGCTGCTGTGAATGTCCACATTATACCCGACTGTTGTGTTTTTGGCCGGCAAGGCCGCCGAGCATTCAGGGTTTTCTTAAAGTCAGAGAGTGCCGGCGAAACCCTCAGAATCGAACCGCGCAGCTCGCAAAGAGCGCGAAGTTCCAAGCGGTTTTGGACGTTCTTTGCGCATTTTGCGATGAAATTGCAAAACCGACCCGTCCGAGAAGTTGTCTGCCAGGCCCCTTCTCACCCAAAAACGAGAGCAGATCACCTCATTGACTTGTCTACTCCTTTCTGCTAAACTATAAGTTGTCAGACAACTTCGCCCCAAGCGTGAGGTAAAAAAATGAGCACACTCCTTGTAAAAAACGCAACGATTGCCACCATGGACGACCATCAGCGGGAAATCCCCGAGGGTGGTCTTTTTATTCGAGACGGATTCATCGAGTTCGTCGGGCCGGCCAGCGACCTGTCGCCCGAACATCAGCGCGCCGATGAAATCCTCGACCTTTCCGGCCACGTCGTCCTGCCGGGCCTGGTCAACACCCATCACCACTTCTACCAGACCCTGACCCGCAACATCCCCGCCGCGCAAGACGCCAACCTCTTCAACTGGCTCAAGACGCTTTACCCGATTTGGGCGCGCCTTCAGCCCGCAGATATTTTCACCTCCACCCAAACCGCCCTGGCCGAACTGGCCCTGAGCGGCTGCACAACCGCCTCAGACCACCTCTACCTCTTCCCAAACGGTTCAAAATTGGATGATGAAATCGAGGCCGCTCTTGTGCTCGGACTTCGCCTGCACGCCTCGCGCGGCTCCATGTCTTTGGGCGAATCCCAGGGCGGACTGCCCCCAGACTCTGTCACCGATAGTGAAGCGCACATCCTGGCGGACAGCGAGCGCTTAATTCAGCGTTACCATGACCCCAAACCGGGTTCGATGACCCAGATCGTCCTCGCGCCCTGCTCGCCCTTTAGCGTCACGACCGACCTGATGCGCGAATCGGCCCTGCTCGCCCGCCAATACGGCGTCCACCTCCACACCCATTTGGCCGAAACCGAAGACGAAGAGCAGTTTTGCCTGCAAAAATTTGGCTATCGCCCGGTCGGCTATATGCAATCGGTCGATTGGGTTGGCGAGGATGTCTGGTTTGCGCACTCGGTCCACGTCAACTCAGAAGAGATTGGCGTGTACGCCCAACACAACTGCGGCGTGGCCCATTGCCCAAGCTCGAACATGCGCCTGGCTTCGGGGATTGCCCCCATCAAAGAATTCCTGGCCGCTGGCGTCAACGTTGGCCTGGGCGTCGATGGCTCGGCCTCCAACGATGGCTCGCACCTGCTGGCCGAAGTCCGCCAGGCCCTGCTTCTGGCGCGCGTCAAAGAAGGCATCACCGGTTACTCGCGCTCTGACGACCCCAGCCGCAAACTGATGACGGGCCGCGAAGCCCTGCGCCTGGGCACCCGCGGCGGCGCAGCCGTTTTGGGCCGGCCCGATATTGGCTCGCTCGAAGCAGGCAAATGCGCGGACTTCTTTGCCGTCAACCTCAACAGCCTTGAGCTGGCTGGCGGGGCTGTCCACGACCCGCTCGCCTCGATTGTCTTCTGTCAGCCGCGCCGGGTCGACTACACCGTTGTCGGCGGTAAATTTATTGTCCGGCAGGGTCAACTTGTCACGGTCGATGAAGCCGAACTGACCGCACGCCATAACCAGGCAGCCCGGCGCTTGATGAACGGATAAATATCCATGAATCACAAACGCCCACGAACCAGCGCGTAAATCGCTAAGATCGCGGCTGCGCTTGCCACGCCAGACTGAAAACAAATCGAACGCAAATTCAAAATCAGACCGGAGCTGCCATGCTATCTCAAACCCTCGTCAATGTTGCCATGGGCCGCAAGCCCGCCGATTTGGTCATCAAAAACGGACAGTGGGTCTGCGTCCAGACCGGGGAAATTATCCCCAAGACCGACATCGCCATGATCGACGGGCACATCGCCTATGTCGGCGAAAATGCGGATCACACGATTGGCACAGAAACCCAGGTGATCGATGCCCAAAATCGTTATCTCGTTCCTGGCTTGTTGGATGGACACATGCACGTTGAGAGCGGCATGGTCACGGTCACAGAATTTGTGCGCGCGGTGGCCCCGCGTGGCACGACCGGCATGTTTGTCGATCCGCACGAAATCGCCAATGTTTTCGGGCTGAAAGGCGTCAAGCTGATGGTCGATGAAGCTGCTGAACAGCCGATTCACGTTTGGGTCCAGGTTCCGTCGTGCGTGCCTTCCGCTCCCGGCATGGAAACGCCCGGCGCATCGATCGGGCCTGCCGACGTGGCCGAAGCCATGACCTGGCCCGGCATCATCGGCCTCGGCGAAATGATGAATTTCCCGGGCGTGGTCGCTTCTGATGAGAAAATGCACGCCGAAATGCACTCCACCCGCCACGCGGGCAAAACCATCGGCGGCCATTATCCGACCCCCAATCTCGGCCTTGATTTCCACGGCTACGTCGCCGGCGGCCCGGAAGATGACCACGAAGGCACCTGCCTCGAAGACGCCATTGCCCGCGCCCGCCAGGGCATGAAACCCATGCTGCGTTATGGCTCGGCCTGGCACGATGTCGCCGCTCAGGCCAAAGCCATCACCAAAGCCAAACTCGACCCGCGCCGCTTCATTCTCTGCACCGATGACAGCCACGCCGCGACCCTGGCCTTTGACGGCCACATGGATCGCGTCATCCGCCACGCGATTGAGGAAGGCCTGCCGCCGATGACCGCCATCCAAATGGCGACCCTCAATACCGCCGAGCATTTCGGCTTGAGCCGCGAGATGGGCCTGATTGCCCCCGGCCGCTCTGCGGACGTGGTCCTGGTGCGCGATTTGAACGATTTCCAGGCCGATTTGGTGGTCGCCAAGGGCAAAGTGATCGCCGAAAACGGCAAATGGACCACAGACCTGCCGGCCTACCCGTACCCGGCCTGGGTGAAGCAAAGCGTCAAAGTGGGCCGGACGCTGTCCCCAGATGATTTTAAGTTGAGAGCAACGGGTAAAGCCAATCCAGTGACCTGCAATGTGATTGGCGTCATCGAGAATCAGGCCCCCACCCGCCATCTGAAACTCGAACTGCCCTTTGCAAATGGCGAAGTGGTCCTGACGGGCGATGTGGCGAAACTTGCCCTGATCGACCGTCACCACCGCAGCGGCAAGCTGCAGCTGGCCCTGGTGAGCGGATTTGGACTAAAGGCAAAATGCGCGATTGCGACCACCGTCGCCCACGACAGCCACCACCTGATCGTGGTCGGCACGGATGATTCTTGCATGGCGCAAGCCGCCAATTACCTCGCCCAAATTGGCGGCGGGCAGGTGGTGGTCAAAGACGGCCAGATCATCGGCCAAGTGCATCTGCCCATCGCCGGGTTGATGTCGAATGAACACGTTGAAGTCGTCGCCAAACAAGCGGATTCAGTCCTGGCAGGTTTTGCGGCCTGTGGCTCTGAACTGAACAGCCCCAATATGCAGCTGGCCCTGCTGGCCCTGGTCGTGATCCCTGAACTGCGCATTTCGGACAAAGGGCTGGTAGACGTGACCAGGTTTGAATTTATTCCGGTCATCGAGTGATGGCTGGCTTACCTTATTTTTGTAACAACCGGAGTTCCCATGCCACATTTCCCTTTCCAACGCTTGCAAGCCGACCTGGCTGAACTGATCGCAAAGGCCAAGCCCGGCATGCGCCTGCCCTCTGAGCCAGACCTGGCCGCCGATTTGGGGGTCAGCCGGGCCACCCTGCGCGAAGCCATGCGCACATTTGAAACCCAGGGGCTGATCCGCCGCCGCCAGGGGGCTGGGACTTTTGTGGTCGGCCAACCGCCTGTGATGGAAGGCGGCTTGGAAATTCTGGAAAGTATGCTGACTCTCGCCCGCCGCACCAATCTGGACGTTGGGCCTGGGCCGGCCTTGATTGAGCAGGTTCAGGCAGACGAGATCCACGCCAGCGCCCTTGAGATTCCTCTCAAAACCCGGTTGGTGCGCGTTACCCGTACCATGCGCGCCGATTCACGTCCGGTGGCTTATCTGATCGACACCCTGCCCGAAGATGTCCTCCATCCTGAAGAGCTGACCAGCAAGTTCAGTGGCTCGGTGCTGGATTATCTGCTCCAGCGCGGCGACCCACTCAGCATCAGCCGGACCGAGATTACGGCCTCGAACGCCACGGCTGAGGTCGCCAAAATGCTCGAAATCCAGCGTGGCGATGTGCTTTTGCAGTTCAGCGCCAAGCTGGTTACGTTCAGCGGGAAGGTGGTCGATTATTCACAGAGTTACTTTGTTCCCGGCTACTTCAAGTTTCATATCGTCCGCAAAGTGGGCGGGGTTTAACGGAGTGGTGGTTAACATTAGCAGTAGACATCTTGCATAAGTGCTATAACAAGTCCTGCCTGCGCCAGTGCCGCCGGCACAGGTGAGCGGAGCGTCCTTCGACTGCGGGCTGCGCAACCCTTCGATAAACTCAGGGCGCTTCGCCCTCCGCTCAGGACAGCGATAACTTAAGCAAGGAAGCCCAGTCGAAGGACTGTTACAAGTAACATACGACTTTTGCAAGAGTTCTAATAAAAAATTCGGTGTCATCCGCGCAGGCAGCGGTTAAATTCTTAAGGAGGTTTTTATGAACAGCAAAGTATCAGAAATTCAGGCGTTGGTGGCAAAACACAAGGATGAAATCATCCAGTTCATGCGCGACATTGTCGCGATTCCCTCGATGGAAAGCCAGCTCAAAGACGTGGGCGAACGCATCGCAGCTGAAATGACCAAACTCGGCTACGACGAAGTCCGCTTCGACAAAATGGGCAACATCATGGGCCGTATCGGCTCTGGCAAACGCGTCATCGTTTACGATTCGCACATCGACACCGTCGGGATCGGCGACCCGTCCGCGTGGGAATGGGACCCGTTTGTCGGCAAGGTCGAAGATGGCGTCCTGTTTGCGCGCGGCGCATGTGACGAAAAAGGCTCGACCCCTGGCATGGTTTACGGCCTGGCCTTTGCCCGCGATCTGGGCCTGCTGGAAGGCTGGACAGCCTGGTATTTCGGCAACATGGAAGAATGGTGCGACGGAATCGCGCCGAACACCTTCGTTGAAGTAGACCCTGGCATCCGCCCCGATTTCGTGGTGATCGGCGAACCGACCAAGATGAACGTCTATCGTGGACACAAAGGCCGGCTTGAGATGAAGATCACCGCCAAAGGCAAATCTGCCCACGCGGCCAGCAACCACCTCGGCGATAACGCGGTTTACAAACTCCTGCCGGTCATTGCAGGCATCCGCGACCTGGAACCCAGCCTGGGCGACCATGATTTCCTCGGCCACGGCAAAATCACGGTCAGCGATATGACCGTCAAAACCCCCAGCCTGAACGCCGTCCCGGACGAAGCCACCATTTTCATCGACCGCCGCATGACCTTTGGCGAGACCAAGCAAGCCGTCAAGAAACAGATCGAAGACTTGATCCCCGCCGCATCCAAAGACTCGGTCAAATTAGAAGAACTTTTCTACGACGAGCCTTCTTATACCGGCTTTGTCTTCCCGGTCGATAAATACTTCCCGGCCTGGGCCTACGAAGAAACCCACCCGCTGGTCGAAGCCGGACAAAAAGCGCGCGTTGCAATCGGCCTGAAAGATGCTCCGAGCGGCAAATGGAATTTCTCGACCAATGGCGTTTACTGGGCGGGTAAGGCCGGCATCCCCTCAATCGGCTTCGGCCCCGGCGACGAAGAAACTGCCCACACCACCGAAGACAGCGTCTCTCTGGCAGACATGGTCAAAGCAACCGAGTTCTACGCCATCCTTCCGAGCCTGATCCCCTAGATTTTGTAATGGGTGATTGGTAATTTTTGCTCCAATCACCCATTACCATTTGCCAATCACCAACCATGAAAACCCTCGAAATTCGGCGTCATTCCCTACGCAATCGCGCCCAGCCAGACCTGTCTGAAGCAGGTCTGGCCCTGGCCCACCTGGTCGGCCTCGAAATGGGCAAGTTTGAGCGCGTCCTGAGCAGCCCATTGCCGCGCGCCATCCAGACCGCCGAAGCGATGGGCTATCCGGTTGACGAAACGGTTGAGCTGCTTTCCACCACCGGGGACGCGGTCGATTTGGAATGCCCCTGGCCCGCCAGTTTTGACGAGTACGCCGCCGCTTCCCGCCAAAATGGCCCGACGACGCGCTACGTCCAACGCCTCGCTGATTTCTACGTTAAATTAGCCGAATCCCTGCCTGAGAATGGGGCCGCGCTGGTGATCAACCATGGCGGCGTGGCCGAACTCAGCGCCCTGGCCTGCTTCCCCGCTGGAGATTTTGCCAGCCTGGGTGATTATCTCGACTATTGCGAGGGCGTTCGTCTGACCTGGCAAGACGGCAAGTTCACCCATTTGCAAGTTTTACGTGTGTGACCTGCTCACACTTGAAATCTGACCTGTGACATAAAAGGAGTATTTCTATATGCAAACTAATTTTCGTGGCCGAGATTTTATCGGCGACCTCGACTTCACCAAAGAAGAAGTCGAAACTGTACTGGAAGTAGCCTGGGACCTCAAGCGCAAACGCGCGCTGGGCGAGCCGCATCCCTACCTGCGCGACAAGGTGCTGGCGATGTTGTTCTTCTTCTCTTCGACCCGCACCCGCGGCTCATTTGAAGCCGGCATGGCCCAACTGGGCGGTCATGGGGCCTTCATCGACAGCAACACCACCCAGATTTCGCATGGCGATACCCCCGTCGAAATTGGCGAAATCTTTGGGCGTTACTTTGACGGGATCGCCATCCGCCATTGCGACTATGGCGATGGCAACGCCTACCTGAACGCAGTTGCCAAATCCAGCCGCGCCCCGGTCCTGAACATGCAATGCGATGTCTACCACCCCTTCCAGTGCCTGGCCGACCTGATGACCATCATGGAGAAAAAGGGCAAAGACCTGCGCAAGAAGAAAATTGTCGTTTCTTGGGCCTATGCCGCTTCGTATCTCAAGCCAATCTCTGTCCCGCAATCGCTGATTTTGCAAATGCCGCGCTTTGGGATGGACGTGACCCTGGCCTACCCGCCCGAATTCCCGCTTATGCCTGAGATCGTTGCCCAGGCTCAGGATGAAGCCCGCAAAGCCGGGACTGCTTTTGAGATTATCGACAGCAAAGACGGCATGACCGAAGCCTGCCGGGATGCGGATGTGATCTACGCCAAATCCTGGGGCCCGCTCTTGACCACGACTGACAAGGTCGAGGGCAAAAAACTCCAGGATATGTACAAAGACTGGATCATGGATGACGCCAAACTCAAGGTTGCCAAGGAAGGCGCCATTTACATGCACCCGCTGCCCGCCGATCGGGATGTTGAAGTGACCTCCAGCGTGCTGGATGGCCCGCAGTCGGTGGTCTTTGACGAAGCCGAGAACCGCCTGCACGCCCAAAAGGCGGTCATGGCCCTGACGATGAGCTAGGTCTTATTTCTGCGAATCAAAAGGACAGTTCCCGGTTTCGGGAACTGTCCTTTTGATTTTGTCAAGCCGTTAATCTCCGACAAAGCGTATGAAAACCTGGTTGCCGATCAGGCGCGCATGGGGCGTCAGGCGCAGGGCCTGGTCGTGCCATTCCAGCAGGCCCAGGCGCGTTAAGTCGTCCACTTCGCGCGGGAAGGCTTCGGCAATCCCCAGGCCGAAGCGCGCCCGGAAAACTTCGTCTAAAACACCTTCGTCCGTCAGACGCAGGCCGAGCATCATCGTTTCCTGCATCGATTCACGGGCTGAGGGGCGGCTGCGGCTGACGATGGCCGGGCTGTCAATAGCTGCGGGCAGAGGTGCGGTTTCTTTGTCAGCGGGCCGGGCGGCGGAGAAGCGTTCGATGTAAGTTTTTGGGCGCAGGACATTTGAATAGCGCAGCCCGTCGATGGAGCCGTGCGCGCCTGCACCGAAGCCAAAATAAGGCAGGTTGCGCCAGTATTGCAGGTTGTGGCGCGATTCCTGGCCCGGCAAAGCCCAGTTACTGATTTCGTATTGCGCGTAACCAGAAGATGCCAAATATTCTGCGGCCCATTCGTACATTTCTGCGGCCAGATCCGGGTCGGGGATCGGCAATAGTCCGCGGGCGGCCCAGCGCCCAAAGGGCGTGCCATCCTCGATGGTCAGGCCGTAGATCGAGAGGTGGTCGGGGCCTAGGTCGCTGATGCGTTTGACTGAGTTTTGCCAGCTTGCGAGGTTTTGTTCAGGCAGGCCGTAGATCAGATCCAGGTTGAGGCGTTCAAAACCGGCCTGGCGCGCCCATTTAACGGATTGGACGACATCAAAGAAGTCGTGGGCGCGTTCGAGCATTCGCAATTCGGCGGGGTTGGCCGATTGGACTCCGAAGCTGAGCCGGTTCAGCCCGGCGGCGCGCATTTCTGTCAGCGATTGCGCTGAAACCGTTCCGGGGTTGGCTTCGAGGGTGGCTTCCAGGTTGTCTGTCAGCGTAAAGGCCTGGCGCAGCCTGTCCATAACGGCGGACAGGTGGCGGGTGGGGACGAGCGAAGGGGTTCCGCCGCCGAAGAAAATCGAATGCGCGGGTACGGGCTGCGGCTGAAGGGCGGCAAACGTCTCGATTTCCCTGAGCAGGGCTTCGATGTAGGCCGGGATGAGGGCTTCCTGCCTGGCGTAGGTGTTGAAGTCGCAGTAGGCGCAGCGCTGGGCGCAGAAGGGGATGTGCAGGTAGAGCGAGGTCTCAGTCATTGGGGCGGGGTAGCGCAGGCGGGCAGCGAGAAATTCGATCAGCAGGTAACTCTCTTGCCGGTTAAGGATGGGTGTTCAGGCGCATTCGGGCGACGAGGACAGGCGGAAATTCGTGGAATTGGCCGCCCCAGGCGAGCGGGTTGCTGGCCGGGATTTCGGGTGGGAAGGCGCGCTCTTCAAATCCGTCGAGTGTGAAACCATGCTGAAAACCGAGGTTGAGATAATAGTCGAGCGGACGGTGGAAGTAGAGTTGCGGCTTGGGTTGGTTGCGCAGGGCCAGCCCGTGCGCCTGGAAGTGGCTCATATAACGGCTGGATTTGATGGCATACTGGGTGATGATTTCGCCGCTCAGGTCGCTTTCTTCGAGGCTGTGAACGGAGCTTGGGTTGTTGAAGGCGGGGTGCATCAGGCTGAAGACAAAGACGCCGCCCGGTTTCAGAATGTGCGCGAGGATGTTGAAGAGCGGTTCGACATTGGCGATGTCAAAGAGGGCCATGTTGCATAAGACAGAGTCGCAGCGCAGGTGGGCGAGGGCTTCGAGGTCGCTGGGTTCGGTGGCATCGAGGACGTAATAGCTGATCGGCAGATGGGTTTCGGTGCGTTGACGGGCAAAATCAACCAGGTTGGAAGAAAAGTCGAAAGCGGTGATGCTTGCGCCCTGGGCGGCCAGGCGGCGGGCCATTAATCCGTTGCCACAGGCGGCATCGAGGATGTGTTGGCCGGGTTGGGGCGCGAGCAGGCGCAGGATGGCGGGCCATTGCAGGATTTCGACGAAGTCGTTGCCTTCGCCCATCCTGGCGTCCCAGGCGGAGGCGTTGGCGTTCCAGGCGGCCAGGGTTTCAAGGTTTGCGCGGCGGATATCATGTGGGGGCATTCTTAATCTCCTCTGTTAGCGCGGCTGCAGGGCAAAATTATCAAATTGGATGCTGCCGGGGTTTTTTTTATAGACATCGATCAGGATTGCAACCAGGCCTTCGCTCAGGCGGTCGTCGTTAAACGCTGCCACCTGCTGGTGGTTGATGGAGAGCGTGAAATCTGAGCCGCGCGCGCTGATTTCGAGCAGGTTCCAGTCCTCCTGGTAGAGCAGGCTGGTCTCTGTCCAGCCCTGAATCTCTTCCCAGGGGGCGGATTCGTCATAATAATAGATGGCGAAATAGCCGTTCTCGCAAACGGTAAAAATATAGGATCCGGCATCAAATCCTTCGGGAGATTTACGGAAGAGCAAGCCATAACAATATTCGGCGGGTTCTCCCTGCTGTCTGCGAGCCAGCACGGCCGCATCGAAATCTGTGAGCGTTTCTTCTGTGTAGAAATCAGACCAGCCCACGAAGGGTTCAAGGACTTCAGTGACCTGCCAGTTATAAGTGCCGGCCTCAATGGCGACGTTGCCTCGCCAATATTGATTGTCTTCTTCTTGCGCGCGCCACGCGGCCTGGTTGTTTAGGAAAGGATCGTAATATTTATAATTCATTAATTCTGCATTTTTTGCGAGTGCGGTGGCGGTCGATTGCGCATGCAGAGCCTGGGCGGTGGCGCTGGCCTGGGCCGTGGCCTTGGCTTGCGCTTCGGTATCCCGCTTAATTTTGGTCGCCATGAATGCGCTGGTGGCCGTCCCGCTCAGCGATTGCGTTTCAGTATAGTTCTGGTAGTAAATGTATCCGCCGCCGATCAACAGGACGAGCAGGCAGCCCAGAATGGCGAGAATGACCAGCAGGATGATGATCTCGCGCTGGATGGGATTTTTTTGTTCCGGGACCTGCATGATCTTTTCCTCTGTGACGTTTTTTCTTGCTGTAGGTATTAAGAGTATCATTTTGGCAGGCAGGTCCTGCCTTCGCCAGTGCTGCCGGCACAGGTGAGCGGAGCGTTCTTGAGCATAGTCGCAGGGTCCCGCGCTGGAATGGGAGGTTTTTACCCGCGTTTGTAAATTTTTCTGAGAGGCCGCTCAGGTTTCAAGTAATTCCTTCAGGCGCGGATGTTCGGCATAGAAGCCGCGGCAGCGTTCTGGCAGCAGGGCCGCAATCTGACACATGATTTCGTCTGTGTAGGTTTGCAGGGCTTCTTCCCGGTTTTTGCGCGGGAGGGGTGGCAGCCTGAAGGGTTTGCCTGCCGTCAGCGTAACCGGCGATTTGCGCAGACGCTTGATGTTAGTAATACGGATTAAATAACTTTCGCAATAGGGATGGCTCGGTAGTTCCAGGCAGGCAAGAAGTCGTCGAAAACGATGCGCATGGTCTGCTTGAAATCAACGGCCACTTTTCGCCCAGTTTTGTA
>JAVEWN010000059.1:0-21528 GCA_034004515.1 Anaerolineales bacterium
TATCGCCATTGCAGGTATAGCGGGACGGAGTGGTTGAACCAAATGGTAAATCTCCTTCGTTGAAAGGAACGGTGGTCGAGCCTAAAGATGGGACTTGGACTGTGACCAGGATATTCATTGTTTCATTAAGAACCGTTAAGGCAGATCCATCTGCGGCGTAGGGCCCGCTGGCGAATCCTTCGAAAGTTACAAACACCTCAGTACTCGCAACGACGCCAACGCCTATCTCGCGCACAATGAGATTCTCATATCCGCCAGCGCCAATGCCACCCGCCTCGAACTCCAGGAACATCGTCCCGGTAACGCTCTCCACGGTTGGGGCGTCATCCCCGCCATCATCAGCGAGCGATTGCATATACGAGACGATGCTGATGTTCGCAGCCTCCCATCTGCCGATCAGGCACTTGTCGCAGGAAGTATCGATCATGCTTGTCGTGGCAACAGCCTCGACGCGCTCACCGTCAGGCGTGGTGGTGATGACATACAGAACGTCAAATAGCGAATCTTCGCATCCGCCGGCGGCAGAGACCGGGGCCGGCGCCCAATCAGTTTCGATGGCGCGCCAGGCCGAGCGTCCCTCCCCGTCCGAGCGCGTTTCAACCACAAAGGCTTTTTCGCTGGCAAAGGTGATCAGATAGCGGGCAAGGACGAAGGGTTGGCCGGAAAATCCCGGTTGTTGATATCCGTGAAAGAATATTCCTCGGTATAATTTTCATCGATGTAGATTGCTCTCCCATCGCTATCTATAATGGTGTTATCAATGACTGCGCGTGTAAATGCTTCGAAGGTATCTTCCATGCCGAGAATGGCAGCCAATGCGGCCAGCTGAGCCTCACTGCCTGGCGTGGTGGGCATGGTGGCAAGCATAGAAATCACGCCCGCCGGCCCAATGCGGTTGCCTAAAAATTGAAAGAAGGCGAAGTTTTCATAAGTCATCTTTGTCAGTGGCTTGACCGTTGAAAGCTCGGAGAAGTCGGTTGCCCACTGGTGTTCCAAGTTAACACTTGGGTAAACCAGGTTGCTGAAATATTCTGCTGTGCCTTCCACCCACCAACTAGAATCTAGCATCGGTCCGTCTAATTGTTCGCGCAAGTTCCAGGCCTGGAAACAATGAAATATCTCGTGAGCGATGATCTGCTTATACTCAGGCTCACGCTTGGACATCGCTGAAGGGTTTATGATCACCGGGCAGGCTTCTGTTTCAGGCAGGAAATTCGCCGTATCCGTAGATGCCTCAATATCGGCGCCCCGCTCGTCGGGCAGGGTGGTAAACACGAAGTAGATCGACCCAACCGAGCCATAACCCTGGAATAGGGTGATGGACTTTTGAACGGCTTGCAGCGTGGCAGCATAATAGGAGTCGCGGGATGAATCTCCGTGCCAGGCTTGCGGGTAATAAACCCGATAAACGTTGCCGGCGATATTCAAATCGTCAAACAGGAAACAAACAAAAGACGGTGTGCGATCATCGGGAAAGCCTGTGCTCCACAAACGGTCGCAGGCCTCTGAATCTTGTCTGGCGAGGGCCGCCAGTCCACGTCCACGCCCGTAAGCCTGTTCTCGCGGGATTGAATACCGGTCAAGCGCTTCCTGAGACGGAACCAAAATTTTTAATAGACGGGTGATTTCGTTCTTAACCGATTGATCGGTTCCGGTTTGCAGGTAATTGCTGGCCAGCCTCAGGATTCCCGTGCCCTCAGTTTCTTTGACACCTTGCCCGAGGCCGGCATCATCAAATTGAATCTCCCCTACGAACAGCTTGAGCAGAATCACCAAGCCCTCTTCCTGAGTCCACTCTCCGGAAGCTACCTTTTCCTGCAAGAGGTTTGTATAGCTCGAAGGCAATGGTTCAGGAGTCGGGGTCAGGGCCACCTCAACTGTCTCTGATTCAGTAACAGTGACAGTTGGGGGGGCCGTAGCCGATGCTGTAGTTGCAGGTTGTGGGGTTGTTTTTTGGGGGAAATTACAGCTTGCCAGAGTAAAGGCTAACAAGAGAGAAAACGTTCTCGCAATTGTTTTTTTCAAAGATGTCTTTCTGTGCGCCCAGATAATTCAGGTTTGGTGGGCTTTTGATATAAAGACACCCATCTTGCAGCGTTTTTTGGACACTCAAAGTAAATACATGGATATACTTTATCACTATTGGCCTATTTCTGGAGAATTCTTTAACGCTATATTTATTATGGTTAAATCCTGCCATTTACTTTTTTCGGCGCTGCACAAACTCGAAACTGCCTCCCGCTTCGGCTTGCATCACGTGTCCGCGCCAGATGATACGTTGGGGTGCAAGCTGCGCAGCCAGGATTTGGAGTGGCAGCAGCAGTGCAAGCAATGTGACCCAGTACGAATGGCTCCACCTTGAGGCCTGATTCAGGTAAGCCAGATTGAAGTGGGCAAAAACCAGGTAATCGTAGGCAAAATAGAGCAGGGTAGCGGGCCATAGGGCGGGAGAAATTGCCAGCAGGAGCAGCGCCAGCCAGGGGAAAAAGACCGGCAGCAGGGCCGCTGTATAAAAAACGACTTGTTCGCGGCCTTTAAGGTATCGCATCATCGATTCGCGCGGAAAGATGAACCAGCGTTGAATCAGGTTGAAGTAGTTGCGCGGCGCAGCGACCCAGGTGCTGATGGCGTGCCGCAGCGGAGTCTGCGCCAGGCGATAACTGTGACTGCGCACACGCTGGGCGATGGCGAAATCGTCGGCCAGGATGCCTTCGAGGCCTTCAAACCCACCGACTTTATCCAAAATTTCGCGGCGAATAGCATAGAACATACCGTTGATGGTGACCGGTTCGGTCAGCATAGCGTAGGGGATGTAAGCCAGCAGGCTGTGGCTGTTGACGAAGTAGGCGACCATCCGCGACCAGAAATTTCCAAAACTGACGTAATACGGCAGGCCAAAGGCCAGGCCCACGCCGGGCTGGTCGAGGAAAGGCAGGCAAGATTCCAGGCCAAAGGCGGGCAAGCGGGTGTCGTCATCCAGCACGCAGATCACATCGCCGCTGGCGCGCTGGGCCCCAGCGATGAGTTTGACCATTTTGGGGTTCTGGCGCGGCCCGGGCGGCGGGAGCAGAATCAGGTGGGCGCGTTTTTCGGGGTGGCGAATGAGCAAATCGTGGCAGATGCTTTGGGCTTCGTAGTCGTCATCATCCACCAGCCAGAGAAATTCGAGCGGATAGCGCGTCTGCATGGTCAGGTTTTGCTCGAGGCCTGCTGCCAGGGTTGGATCGCCGCTCAGAATAGGTTGCAGGATGCTGACCAGGGTGATGGGCTGCGTTTGGGGCGGGATGGGACGCCGAAAGAAGCGGATGACGAGCAGGTGTTTGAGGAGCCGTTCGGCAAAGATGGTGACGATGAGAAAAGCGAGAAGGAGAGTCATGGGCAGATTTGAGCGAAAACCTTTTGCCATAAAGGGCAAAGGTGTTGAATTTAATCCCGTGTGTGGGTAAGCGCGTTTTTTAAAGCAGCGCGTTGGGATTTCAGCAGATGACGAAAAAGGCGGGGGAATAGGCGATAGAACATAACAGGAAAAACCTCCCAATCGAGCCAGGTAATTTCATTCTGGCCGTTTTCATAGGCGCGGATGATGCCTTCGCCCACGCGCAGCGGGTCAGCTTTGGGAAAGGGCAAGGCAAAACGGGTGGTCATGGGTGTTGCAGTCAGCGGGGGATAAACCAGACAGACGCGGGTTCGACCAGCCAGTTCGACTTGTAACGACTCGGCCAGGAAGCGCAGCCCGGCTTTGGACGCGGAATACAGGCTGTTGTAGGGCTGCGGGAAACGGGCAGCAGTGCTAAGGATGAAAATCACGCCTGCGGGAGCGGGGGCGGCGGCGCACAGGCGGCTGGTTAATTCTGCGGGGGCCAGCAGGTTGACCGCGAAAGCGGATTCGATTTCGGCGGGGGGTAGGCTGAGAAACTCCCCGGCGGGCATCACGGCAGCGTTGTGGATGACCAGGCGCGGGGGCGCGGTTTCAGCCAGGAGGCGGTCGATGAAACAGGAGCGCGATGGCGGGTCGGAAAGGTCTGCGTGGTAAAGGCTGGGGCGGCAATCAGGCTCCAATTCCACGGCCAATGCCCGAAGTTTGGACTCATCCCGTCCATGTAAAAAAAGACGATAACCCCGCCGGGCGAGGGCAATGGCCAAGCCGCGCCCAAGGCCGCCGCCCGCGCCGGTGATGAGCGCCGATTTGTCCATCCTAGAAAGTGAAAGCCAACCCGCCAACGCTGAGACCCGCGCCGGTGCCGAGCAGCAGGACTTTGTCGCCGCGTTTGACGCGCCCGGCCTCGACGGCTTCGGTCAGGGCGAGCGGGATCGAGGCGGAGATGCAGTTGCCGCGCTCGTGGATGTGGTTGAATACGCGTTCGGGGTGGAAGCCGAAGCGGGTTGTGAGCAGTTTCAGGCCATGACCGCTGGCCTGGTGCGGGATGACCTGGTCGTAGTCACCATTTTTGATGCCGCTGGTTTTGGCAAACTCGTTCAGGAAGGGCGGAACAAGCCGGGCAGCCTTTTTGAAGACGGAGGGGCCATCCATGTCGAACATGTTCATCTCTGGGGTGGTGGCCGGGTCGTTGGGATGGTGGAGTGTGCCGCCGCCAACCAATTGGGTCAGTTCCGCGCCGCTGCTGTAGGTAACAAAACGCGAGTGCCAAATGACGCTGGCTTCGCCGGGCTGGGCAGCGCTGACAACGGCAGCTGCGGCCCCATCGCCGAACAGAACAGCGCTTTCCCACTGATTGGGATTGCGCGAGAAGGTAGCCAGTTCGCTGCTGAAAATCAGCACGTTTTTATAGACGCCCGCCGCAATCAGGTGCGCGGCGGTTTGTAGGGCAAAGACAAACCCCAGGCAGGTGGCGTTCAGGTCGAAACAGGCGCTTTCGCCATCTGGCGCGCCCAGTTCACGTTGGACAAAAGCCGCGGTGCACGGTATGGCTTGCCGGACGCTGGCCGAGGCCCCGATGATGGCGTCCAGGTCGGCGGGCTGCATCCCGGCCATGCGCAAGGCAGATTGGGCAGCGGAGGCGGCCATCTGCGAGACGGTTTCGCCGCTGGCGTAGCGCCGCGAGACGACACCGGTCGTCTGCGCGACCCAGCCGGAGGGGATGTTGAGTTGTTTTTCCAGTTCGGCGCTGGTGACGATTTTTTCGGGCAGGTATTTGCCCAGACCAACGATTTTAATGGCGAGCGGGTGGTTTGGCATGCGGCTCCTGTAAAAACCGGGAATTTTCGAACCGCAAAGGCCGCTAAGAGCGCGAAGTATAAAAGGATTTCCTTGGCGGGCTTTGCGGACTTTGCGGTTCGACGGTTTTTCTTAAAAAGGCAATCAGCAAACATGACAATTATGACATAAAATAGCCGTATGTTGATAAACGTCGCAATTATTTTTACAGTTTTTTATCTCATAGACCGCGCCTGGAAAGTGACAGCGATTGCGCATTTTTTCCGCCGCCCTGCCCCGCCTGCGCCGCAGCCCTGGCCAACGCTGAGTTTGATTCAACCAATTACCGCCAGCCCAAACGATTTAGGCGCGGCGCTGACCATTCGCGCCCAGAACCCCTACCCTGGCCCAGTGGAGCAAATCCTGGTTTTTGACGCGACTGATACCGTTTCACAAGCCATCTGCCACGCAGTGATCGAAAAATTCCCACTCTGGCAGCCCAAAATCGTGCCGACGGAGTTTCCCGGCGTGGCGCCGAAAACGGTCAAACAACTGGCCGGGCTGGAACAGGCCAGCGGCGAAATCATCTGTTTCATCGACGATGACATCCTGCTGCGGCCTGAGACGCTGCCGGCCCTCGTTCGCCATCTCGAGGCGGGTGTCGGCGCGACATTTGGGCTGGCCTGTTACACCAACTGGCATGGCGTTTGGGGCGGGCTGATGAGCGCCTTCGTCAACGCCAATGCGCTCTTGAATTACATCCCACCGACCTATTTGGCCGACCCCTATACCATCACCGGCCACATCTACGCGCTGCGCCGCGCCGACTTTGACGCCATCGGCGGCCTGACGGGGATGGATAAACGCCTCGACGATGACCACGAACTGGCCCGCCGTGTGCTGCGGGCCGGGTTGCGCAACCGCCAGACCCCTGCTATCTACGATGTCGATAACGAACTGCCGACCCTGCCTGCCTTCCTGGCGCAAATGAAACGCTGGTTTGTCTTTCCGCGCGAGATGTCGCTGCCCGGCGCGTCCCTGCCCGCCCAAGCCCTCACTTTTGCCGCCAGTCTGCCCAACCTGCTGCCCGGCCTCGTCCTGCTGCTCGCTCTGTTCGACCGCTCCGCCGCGCCCGCCCTGGCCGCCTGCCTGCTGGCCTTCTACGCCGTCTACGCCTGGGGCGAGCGCGTCCACCTCAAGCGCCCAACTCCGCCCTGGGGCTGGGCGCTGCTCCTGCTGGTGGCGCTCGTCCTGCCCTTCCAAATTCTTTTCCTGCTTTTCAGCGATAACACCATTTTCTGGCGCGGGCAAAAAATCCGCGTTCGGCGCGGCGGCGAATATGACCGGCTCCCCTGAAGCCCAGTACCGCCAATTCCTGGCCCAGTATCCCCTCCAACAGGCCAACGGCTGGCGCTGGGTCGACACGAGTTCCGCTGGCGCGCCGCTCATCCTGCTGCCTGGCTTCATGGGCGAGTCTGAGACCTCGTTTCTCTACGTGCTGGCCCTCGCGCCGCGCTTACGGGTGATTTCGGTCTCGTATCCGCCTGCCATCGGGCAGGTGCAGGCCCTGGGCGCAAGTTTTGCCAATTTTTTGGATGATTTGGGGATTCATCAAGCGACGATAGTAGGCGGTTCCTCGAGCGGATTCCTGGCCCAGGCCTTTCTCCGCCAGATACCAACTCGGATTTCAGCCTGTATCTTGAGCCATACCGGTCTTCCCAGCCCCGCCCGCGCCCGCACCGCCCGTTTTGGACTGCAACTATTGCATTTCCTGCCCTTTGGCTTGCTCAACCGGCTGATGCAGGTTTCCGTTAACGGATATTTCCCCGGTCGAATGCCGGCCCACGCCTTCTGGCGCGGACACTTCCGCGAGGCCATCCGCCGCGAGACGAAAGAGTCACTCATCAGCCGCTTCGCCCTGATGGAGGATATTCACAGCAACTATCACTTTCAACCCGACGACGTATCCGCCTGGCCTGGCCGCCTGCTCATCCTGGAAATGCGCCGCGACCACCTGACCAGCCCCGCCGAGCAGGCCGCCATGCGTTCCCTGTATCCCAACGCCATCATCCACACTTTCGACGAGACCGCCCACTACGATTCAGTTGAACGACCCGCCGAGCAAATCGAGGTTATCCGGGATTTTCTGAGATGACACTGCCCCTCGCCTCCCGCTTGCAGCACCACGCCGCACAATTTCCCGACAAGCCAGTTTTTATCCATCCCGGCCCCAAAAACACCTGGGAAACGGTCACTTATCGTCAGTTGGCGGAGCGCGCCAACCTGTTCGCGCGTGGATTGTCTGGTTACGGCATCCCGCCGGGAACGCGGGCCGCGCTGATGGTGCCGCCCAGCGTCGATTTTTTCGCGCTGGTCTTTGCCATTCTCCAAACCGGCCTTGTGCCGGTGATGGTCGACCCGGCCGTCGGGCTGGCGAACGTCACGCCCTGCCTGGCGGAGTGCGCCCCGCAAGTTTATTTCGGCTCGCCGCTCACCCAGGCCCTGCGCTGGCTGTATGGCTGGGGCAAAGACAGCCTGAAGTGGAACCTGTCCCTGGCCGACATTGCGCGTTGCACCAACCAGCCTGGAAAATCCCCGTTTAACGAAACTGGTTCTCGCCCAGATAATCCCCGCTTAGAAAGGGGCGATAGACCCTCCTCTCAGGCAGCCGCCATCGTCTATACCAGCGGCAGCACGGGCCTGCCCAAAGGAGCCATCTACACCGCCGAAAATTTCAGCGCCCAAATCGAGATTCTCGCCAAAGCCCTGCATCTGCGCGGCGACGAGATTGACCTGCCCGCCTTTCCGCTCTTTGCCATCATCGACTGTCTGCTGGGTGTGACCGCTGTCATCCCTGAGATGCGCTTTCCGCCACCAGCAAAAGTCAACCCGGCCAAAATGAGCGCCGCCATCCAAAAATTCCAGGTCGAGACGATGTTTGTCTCCCCGGCTGCTCTGGCGCGGGTGGCGTGTTATGGCGCGGATAACCAAATAAAATTCAAGAGTCTGAAAAAAGTCATCACGGCCGGCGCTCCGGCTCCGGCGGAAATTCAGGAACAGTTTGTCAAATTATTACCGCCGGATGGCGAGCTGTTCGGAATTTACGGTTCGACCGAGGCCCTGCCGGTTGCCCTCGTCAACAGCTGCGAGATTTTGGGCGAGACCCGCCATCTCGCCGCCCAGGGCGCGGGGGTCTGCATTGGCCGCCCAGTGGCCGGGATGCAGGTCCAAATCCTGCCCATCAGCGACGAGGCGCTTTCGGCCGCGAAACCGCTCCCAGATCGAGAGATCGGCGAAATCGCGGTACGCGGCACAGCGGTGACTGGAAAATATGTTGGGCGCGAGGCGCACAACCGGCTGGCGAAAATTGTCACCGAAAATGGTGAAATTATCCACCGCATGGGCGACCTGGGCTATTTCGACGCGCGGGGACGGCTGTGGTACTGCGGGCGCAAGTCGCAGCGCGTGGTGACGCCCGCCGGAACGCTGTTCACCGAGCCGGTGGAGGGCCTGTTCAACGCACACCCGGCGGTTTATCGCTCCGCACTGGTCAGCGTGGAAAAAGCCGGTATAGCGGAAGCCTGGCTGTGGGTGGAGTTGAGTCCAGCCGCCCGGGGGGTTGACCAAAATCGATTAAAAGGTGAACTGCTTGCGTTGGCGCAATCTTACGAAATGGGACATGCTATAAAAAATATCCTATTCCACCCCAAATTTCCGACCGATGTACGCCATAATTCCAAAATCATCCGCGAAAAACTGGCGCGGGAGGCCAGCCGACGATGAAAGTTTTGGTGACCGGGGCGACCGGTTTTTTGGGCAAGGCGCTGGCGCGGCGGCTGCACGCGCGCGGCGACCAGGTGACGGCGCTGGGGCGCAACCCGTCGATTTTGGCCGAACTGGAGCGCGAAGGACTGCGCCCGCTGCGCGCCGACCTGGGCGCTGGCGCAGCCATCCGGGCGGCTTGCCAGGGGCAGGAGATTGTCTTTCATGCCGGGGCTTTGTCGTCGGCCTGGGGCTCGGCGGAGGCGTTTTTTCGCGCCAACGTGCTGGGGACGCGCCATGTGATTGCCGGGTGCGAGGCGGCGGGAGTGCGGCGGCTGGTGCATGTCTCGACGCCGAGTATTTATTTCCGCTTTGAGTCGCGCCTGGATGTGCGCGAGGATGCGCCGCTGCCCGCGCAGCCAGCCAACGAGTACGTCCGCACCAAGCTGCTGGCTGAGGCCGAAATTGACCGGGCCTTTGGGCGCGGCTTGCCGGTGATTACCATTCGCCCGCGTGCGATTTTCGGCGAAGGTGACAATGCCATCCTGCCGCGCCTGATTAGTCGGCTGGCGAGCGGCCGCCTGCGTGTGATTGGTGATGGGCAGAACCTTACCGACCTGACCTACGTCGAAAACGTGGTCGATGCGCTGATTCTGTGTGCCGAAGCCCCCGAAACGCTCCTGGGGCGCAAATACAATATCACCAACGGCGAGCCGCTGCCGCTCTGGGGGTTGATTCGGCAGGTGTGCGAGGCGCTGGGTTACGCGTATCCGCAAAAGCGCATCCCTTATCCGACAGCGATCGGCCTGGCGACGGTGTTGGAGGTTGTTAGCCGTATTCTGCCCGGACAGCCGGAGCCGCTCCTGACCCGTTACATGGTTGGGGTGCTGGCAAAAAGCACCACCCTCGACATCTCCGCCGCCTGCCGCGAGCTGGGCTACGCGCCGCGCGTCTCGGTCCAAGAGGGTTTTGAGCGTTTTGTGATCTGGTGGAAAACACACAATCCACTAATCGACACGAATTTCCACTAATTTCTCGTGTTGATTGGCGCAAATTCTTGGAAAGAGGGAAAATGACCGCTGTTAAAGTCTCGATTTTTTCTGCCGGGTACTGCACCTGCCCCGAGCATCTCGCCATCCAGGGCGGGCGCTGGCGCAATATCCGTTTCCCGGCCATGTTTGCGCTGTTTGAGCATCCCAGGTTTGGCGCGATGTTGTTTGACACCGGATATTCCTACCGCTTTTTCGACGAAACCCGCCGTTTTCCCAACCGCCTGTACCGGATGCTGACTCCGGTCACGCTGCGCGAGGAACAACTGGCGGTCAATCAACTTTCAACCATCAATCTCAAACCAGCCGACATCACTAAAATCTTTATTTCCCATTTCCATGCGGACCATGTGGCTGCGCTGGGGGATTTTCCACGAGCAAAATATGTTTACCTGCCCTCGGCCTATGATTCCGTGCGGAACCTGCGCGGGCTGGAGGCTATCTCGCGCGCACACCTAGCGGGTCTTATCCCGGACGATTTCGCCGAACACGCCGACCCGATTAATGTCTCCGGTTTGAGGCCACTTCCACCTGAATATGCGCCCTTTACCCGCGGCTTCGACCTGCTCGGCGACGAAAGCCTGCTGGCGGTTGAACTCCCCGGTCACGCTGCCGGGCAAATCGGCTTGTTTGCGCGCGAGGAGAGCGGCGCGGCCTGGTTTTTCGTCGCCGACGCGGCCTGGCTGGGGCAAAGCATTCGCAAAAACCGCCCACCGCACCGGCTGGCGAACCTCCTGTTCCCCGACCCGACGGCCTACCGCGCCACGCTGACAGATTTGCACGAATTCCACGCCAGGCGGCCCACGGTGAGAGTCATCCCGTCACATTGCGAGGCAACACTGGCGGAGTACATGGTAAATCCGTGGTGATTAAGAACCGGTTTTTTGTGCCGCAGCCAAAGATTTCAATTACACGGTTGCCAGGAAATCCACAGGTTGTAAAACCGAGAGCAGGGCGGGTTGGTAATCTTTGATATTGCGGGTGATCAAACAATCCGCCTTGGCTTGTACGGCAGCAATCATCTGAACAGCAGGCTCATAATCCCGATAATCGAGATTGAGAGCCTGCTCGATTGTGGCTTGATCAACTGGAGCTATTTTGATGAATTGCAAAAGATTTGTAATCGTTGCCCGGGCCTCCGCGCCAGACCTGTTTTTTTTTATCAAGTAAAACAAGGTGGTCATGCTATGGGCGGCAATATATCCCTTTACCTGTCCCGTCTCGACCAATGCCAACAAGCGGGCAGATGTTTCATAGAATGGTTCACGCTTTTGTAGAACGTCCAAAACTATGTTGAGATCAATGAATACTGAAAGGTTATTTTGCATATTTCTCTTCCAAATGATTTTTGTGATCGTCTACAGACACATCCTGAGATAACATACCACTCAATCGTCGAACAATCGGCGCATCATCCAAGGATGTTTGGGCTGGGATGTGTCGAAGATAGGCTTCGATGAGATCGGTCAAAGTGGTATTGTTCTGGGCGGCATAACGCTTGACGTTTTCCAATAGGTCGCGCGATACACGTACAGTTAGTTTTGTTTGCATGGCTGCTCTCCTGCCGTACATAATAGCATTTCGCTGTACGGCTGTCAAGTTTGCGGAAATCTGCTGCCTGTCAGGCCTGCCCCTTGCTTGAGCGTCGCCCAGCCAAGCCAGGCAAGCGTGATGAGCGTCATCGCCTGCACTTTACTCAGGCCGAAGCCCGTGCCGCTGAACGGCGCAGGGTGAGCCAGGAACATGCACATGATCGTCACTGAGGCCAGTGTCCGCTCTGCAAAAAAAACCGCGCTTCGCTACAAACACTATGTTTGGCGCGGGGCTTGTCTCTGGTTCTCGGCAAGCTCGATAACAAGATGGGGAATCTGACAAACCGCAGCTTGAAACCCTCTCCTAATAAAAAAGGCCTGCCATCTTTTTCGAGATGCGAGGCCTTTTTTATTCACTTTTTTGCTCATTCCTTGACAGTGCGGTTACGCGGTGGGGCATTTGTGAGATGGAACAAAACGCCTTATCCGAAGATATTTCTCTTGATAGCAAGGCATCAAGATTTACAATACTTGCCTCTCTCACCGCAACTATGCTGTGAAGATTTCGGCTGTTAGTCAAAACTCAAAATTTACTCACCATTTGAATATGCGGAGCAGAATAGCATCTATAGCGGTTAGGATAGGCGAAATTACTAACGCGAAGAAACTGGCAACCCCAGCTCCTCCTATAATATTTTGTAATCCGTTTGTCGGAACTGCAATCGCCCATATCGCAAAGGCTATCCCAGCAGCCAGAGCCTTCCATATCAACTCTGGTAAGTCAGATTTCGTTGGCATGGATTTGTCTTTATCCAACGCGATTTTAGCAATGTGAAAAAGTAAGAAAGCCGCTGGCGTTGCAAAAACAAAAATCCAGTAGACTTTCCCTTCGTTCCAAGTAACTGACTTTGCGGCGATTAGTGAAAGAGCTGCAACGTAAGGAGCAAGTATCTCGGTAGGGATAAATTTGGATAGTGCATCTATCGTCGTGTCAGCGGCACTTTCCTGCCTTCTTATTTTAAGGGTACCTTGTTTCGATAAACCATTGCTAAGGGAATTTAGACTCATGCTTTTATCTCCTATTCTGATTTTTCATCGTAACAACTGCCAGCGTACTATGGCTGGGAGAGCGGCGGGCGGGATGTGGCGGACAAAACCACCAGACACCGAATCTGCCGTTGGGGCCACGACCCCGAAAGTGTGGGGGAATGCCCGCATTTGTCCGGCGCACCACATCAAGATCGCAAGAAAGCGGTCATTTTTCCCGAGAGGACGCTGCGTGTCCTGATGACTTTCAAATTATCGGTTATCGCCTATCATTTTCGCCAAAAGAAACCGCCCGGCAGGGGCTGTGTTGCCTTATGATAATTATAGGCTGAATGGCTATATGCCCGTACAACGCATTGGCGATGGCCTTTTTGTAAGGTTCTCCCGCTGAGGACTTTGGGATGCGGCATCACGATTTTTGCATTGGCGGCGCGCCCCATGAAGTTTGGGATCCCGTGACCCCGTTTAGGAAGCTGTAATTCCTTTTATATGCCGTGCCATTCAGTCCTGCTCGAAAATCAAGGTTTTTTAAAGATGGGCATTGCAGAATGCCTTTTTTGGGTTATATGCAAATTGCTTAAATCGCCTAAAAGTGGCATTTTTGCCGGGATAGACGGTTTCTTAGGACGCTTTGTGTGCGACCTGTTCGCCCGAAACTATCTGCAAAGATGGGGGCTGGGCGGCGGAAGTCGCTTGACTTTCGTAACTGCATATCCATGCAGGTACATGATACTGCGCAATCGGTATCAGAACAACCCCTGCCTCCCTGGTGAACGGGAGACAGCCCCTTCCCTCGGCGTGCGCCTGGTAAACGCGGGTCGAAAGCGGGAAGAAAAGCCAGGATTGTTTCAGCCGGAATACAAGACTGGCCGGGAAAGCGACTATGGATAAGACAACTAAAGATGCATTGAGGTGTCGTAATCCTAAACTAGCCAAAGCCGGATGATAGGCTGGACCCAAAAGGGAAAGGTTTCAAGGCTCATCGGGCACATCGCCGATAGCGTTCACTCATAACGAAACCCGGCATAAAGCATCGTCCTAACGTCGCGCAAAATGGATGTGTGGAACAGAGTAACCCGTTTGACGCTCTCCAAACCATCGGAGCAGGCAACCAGCCGCAAGCCCAAACGGGAAAGATTGCCCAAGAAGCTAACGCCCCAGGGAAAGCCAGGGGATACGCAGACGTGGGCACGGACTACAGGAAGGTAAAGAAAGGTACTGGCAGATGTCAGGTCTTATGGCAGGCGAGCCAACTCGCACTGAAGACTGGAAGACGCTCCCGTGGAAGAAATTCCAGCGGAACGTTTTTCGCATCCAAAAGCGCATTTACCAAGCCCAAATTCGTGGCGACTTCAAGCGTGTTCGCGGGCTGCAACGGCTGCTGCTTCGTTCTTATTCAGCAAGATGCCTGGCAGTACGGCAGGTATCGCAAGACAATAAGGGGAAGAAAACCCCTGGTGTGGATGGGCTAGCCCGTCTCACGCCGCCGCAACGGATGCGGATGGTGGGACAACTGCGCAAGTTCAGTCCGTCCCCCGCGCCTATCCGGCGGGTCTACATCCCGAAAGCCAGTAATCCCAACGAACGAAGGCCGCTCGGAATACCCATCATGCGCGACCGGGCCGAACAAGCCCTGGTCAAGCTGGCATTGGAACCAGAGTGGGAAGCACGGTTCGAGCCGAACAGCTATGGTTTTAGACCGGGCCGCAGTCCCCATGATGCCATCGAAGCCATCGTCAGCAACATCTGCCACAAACCCAAGTACGTGCTAGAGGCAGACATCGAAAAATGCTTTGACCGGATCGACCACCAAGCCTTATTAGCCAAACTCAGCAGTTTACCAATCATCAACCGACAGGTGCGCGGCTGGCTGAAAGCGGGTATCTTTGAAAATGGGGAAATCTTCCCATCCGAAGCCGGTACACCGCAAGGGGGCATAGCTTCGCCTCTGCTCGCCAACATCGCGCTGCACGGATTTGAAACCGCCATCTCTACCGCCTTCGGGAAAAAGCACCGCGTCGTGGTCATTCGCTTCGCAGATGATTTTGTCATCATTTGTGAAGACTTAGCGATACTCCGGGCCGCCCAAACCCTGGCTGAAAGCTGGTTGGCTTCAATGGGATTGGCCTTGAAAGCCTCCAAAACCTACATCACACACACGCTCTATGAACATGAAGGCCATATAGGTTTTGACTTTCTGGGCTTCACCGTACGCCAATTTCCGATGAGTAAACATCACAGCAAAAAAGGCTATAAGGTCATCGTCAAGCCAAGTAAGAGGGCACAAACGCGTCACCTGGAACAGGTGGGAACTCTCATTCAAACCCATCGCGGGAGTAACCAAACCGCACTCATCGCCGCACTCAACCCGCGCATTCGGGGATGGACGAACTACCACCGCACATGTTCGGCGAAACGCACCTTCAATCGAATGGATCACCAGCTTTACTGGAAACTAACCAAATGGGCCAAATGGCAAAATCCCCGCAAAAGTTGCGCCTGGCGCAAGCAACGCTACTGGCCGCGCAAGCATAACCGCTTCGACTTTTCGGACGGAAAAGCCAGCCTCGTCAAGTACGCAGATACGCCAATAAAACGGCATGTCAAGGTACAGAGAAACAAAACCCCCTTTGACGGTGATTGGGCCTACTGGATAGACCGATTGGGAAGAGACCCATCCAAACCCAAACGGGTTGTGACACTGCTGAAAAGACAAGAAGGCCGCTGTATGCTTTGCGGACTGCATTTCATGTCAGAAGACCACCTCGAAGTTCACCACCGGGACGGCAATCACAACGACAATATGCCCGCCAACCTGGCCTTACTGCACGGTCACTGCCATGATGAAGTCCATCGAACAAAGTGCTCATGACAAGAGCCTGTTTTCTGAAGAGCCGGATGAGGTGAAAGTCTCATGTCCGGTTCCCTGATAAAGACCGTCAGGACAGGCGGGAGTGGCGGCGGGGTGAGCAATTGCCCCGCCGACCATAATTAGACCACTTTTGACTTTAAGATTCGAGACTTGACGTAGCCAGGCTTTTTGCTTTCTCGTTCTGTTCATCAATCCAGTTCTTTATTTGCAAATCGTATGAGTCAATAACCAAAACGTTTTCGTCATTCCAACTAAAAAGAGCATTATCAGATTCTTTTTGTGTTTTAACTAGAATCATCAACTTGCAATTTTTAGTTTTGCTGGCATTAATCAATTTGCGCTTTGAAATTTCAATGCTTTCACCCTTCTTCTGAATTTTCACTGAAACAGGGTAACTATCTACATATACTTTTAGAAATCCATCAATGCCGCTATTTCTTTCTACTGGAACTGCGTCAATCGCTTTTAGGATTGCCCTTTCGTAATCAGACTTAGCTAAATAGCCTTCTTCGCCAATTACTAATAACTGTGACTCGCTCTTTGTGAGTTCCACTAGCCTTTGATTACTTAATTCAACCGCGTCTTTGGAAATATCAATGCCGATATATTGTCTGCCCAATAATTTTGCTGAAACTAAAGTTGTTCCGCTTCCGCAGAATGGGTCAAGAACGCAATCACCTTTTTCTGTGGAAATTTCAATTATTCTTTCCAATAACAAAATAGGTTTTTGAGTAGGATAGCCCGTTCTTTCTTTCGCCTTTGGATTTAGAAAAGGGATGCTCCAAACATCCAAAAGCGGAACACCACGTTTTTTTTCTCCTAGTACCACATTGCCTTCTTCATCTCGTAAATAAGCAACTTTTCCATTGCCGTTTCTGGCTCTAGCCTGCAAGATTTGGTCAATATTTGTGGTTGGCGAATAATCTGTGTAAATTGTATTAAATTTGAAGTTATCTGTCTTACTGTAAAAATAAATTGTTTGATGAGAATTCAGCAATCCCTTTTTAGAATTAGACCATCTTTTGTAAGACCAGATAATCTCGCTCTGAAAATTCTCTTCACCGAAAACCTTGTCTAACAAGACTCTTAAATGATGGGATGCCGATTTATCGCAATGCAGAAAAATACTACCCGTATTTTTTAACACCTTTTGACATTGTGACAGAACCCCTTCCATAAAGGCTAAATATTTTTTCAAAGATGACCATTTATCTTCAAATGAAAATTCTGTTAAATTGTCTCTTGTTGACAAGGAATGGGTCTTTTGCGTGAAAAATGGCGGGTCAAGATAAACTAAATCAACGCTCTCTTGCGAAAGTGTTCCTAGTATTTCCTGACAATTGCCTTGTAAAACTGTCATCTATGTGCCTTTTTATTTTCTTTCGCTATACCAATAAGAATTTGTTTCAAGTCAACACCAGTTCGAGCAAGAATATAATCCCATGCTTCATCCCCCGTATAATATTCCCCGCCAACGCTCTGATAAATAGCCTTCAATGCTTCTTGTATTCTTATCGCTTGGTCACGGTTGGGATAGTAAAACATCACTCTTATTGGTGTGAACCCATACGCCTTAATTGCTTGAATACGAGTATGTTCTTTTGTTATATGGTCTCCATCAGTAGTTGCGTCCCGCCATTTGATTTCAATTGCGTCTGTGTCAATCAAGCAGTCAATTTCAAATTCTTTGGGACGTTTGCCAATTGTGTTTTCGATTCTCTTGCGACTGGCTTGCGGATGAGTTTCTCTGAAACATAAAGAAGTCGCTTCTTCCAGAAAAGAGCCAGCATATTTGTAAAGAAACCGTCCTTTGTTTTGATAAACGTCAATTAATTCCCCTTCGTCGTCGGTAACGCCAAGAACCTGATAAATCAGAAAATGGGATTTATCATCTTCCTTCATTTCTTCAATACGAGCCGTCATCTTTGACTTTAGTTCGCTTGCATATGATGCGGCTAGTTCACGGATTTTGTCTTCAATTGCCATGATGATGTTTTCTCCAATACCCACATTATACCTTTTGGATAACTTTTATTGCGCAAGGGGCGTGCCAACGTCCAGGTTTACCGGCGAGGGCGGGATTTGCCGGGGATGAGGTGTTAACTGCTTTTGCGCCAAGAAGCTCTTTATTGAGTTAATTGTTGGGCTTTGAAGATCGTATATTTTGAACGGGCTTCGGCGTTTAGCGAAAATTTCTGGCTCTCGCACCACAGCAATAAATCTGTAATTTCTATATCCACCTTTACGGTATGAATACTTTTTTGCGAAGCTCTTTCACTACTCGTTCAGCTTCTGCTAACCACTCTGCGTGAGTATCTTCAAGTTTATCTCGGTCAATGGAAGCGTTACGCAATACTTCCCATTGTTCTGGTCTGTACCAGGCAACACCAACGATCGATGTAGGTTGATCGACTTTAGATTTTGGCGTGATCAATCACCTTAAAACCCATAATCGCGTGCGACCCAATACTGCCAATCTTCAATCGCTTCTTGGGTATCGGCGTCAACATTTATTGCTTCAATTTGTGCTAAAGGAATCCCAAAAGTTCGGCCATTCCATTCGATTTTTACAAACATCTCGTGCATACATTTATCTGCGGATAGCATTTGAGTGACTCTGACAATTTCACCTGATTTCAAGGGCGAAACTTCGCTTGCTGCAATACATTTTGCCTGAAACGGAAATTGTATTTTGTCGTCCAGATAATAATACCAGCCGATAGCTTGTTCTTCTGCACCATTAGCGTCTACGATGGCTTCCATATTAATGCGATCTTCACGTACTTCATCTTTTGCTATTTTGCCCATGTTTGAAATACTTCCTCGAACATTTTGACTTATTTTACACGATTATGCAACCTGGCAGCCAACGGCTTGGCGTTGTCGGGCGGGACGTGGTTGCGGCGAAGCTGTGCTTTCCAGATAAACTTGCAGAACCCTGGCGTTTTCTGATCAAGCGGGCCGCCAGACATCGCCGTTGGGCTGCGAGTGCTGTATAATGATTCGCAAGGGTTGAGGAAGTGTTCTTCTGGAGGCCCATTCTGTACCTGGGTTGACTCTTGCCAGGCAAATCTGGAGAAAATGTCTGGGCTGCCGATTTTGCGTGGAGGCTGGCCGGCCACTCCTCAACCAAATTTGGCAATCAGGTTTTAATATCAGGCTGCTTCCACGACAATACTTGCTGAACGAACGCATGGAGTGCGCTTTATGGGGTCCGACATTCAACAAATAGAAGCCCTAAAATTTATTCTTGAAAACGCTTTGTCGCCGGGAAATTTGGACGATCATCCCTGGGCGGGCAGCCTGTTGGTTCAAGAAGTGCCAGACGCAGCCGCCTCGCCCGGGCAGCGCCTGGTAACGGCTATTGCGCGCCTGTTCGCCGAAAGTATGCCTGCCGTTCCACCGCGCCAGGGAAAACGCCTGGACACCCGTTGGGCAGAGTTTGGCTTGCTGGCTGCCCAATACTTTGCTCCAATTTTGTACGGCCTGCCGCTGCCGGCCTCTCTGCGCGAGGCGTGGGGCCGGATCGATGAAAGCATCCTGTTATTCGTCGGTGAAAAACCTGAAACCGAGCTTTCGGAGCAGAAAAAAAAAGGCTATCGCTTGCTGGCGCGCGAGGCTGAGATTGCGCCTCATAGCACGCTCAGCGATTGGCATCGCAAGGGTCTCTTGCGTTTATTGCAGGCAATTTTGGCGCGTGAGGCGTATCTTGCCAAATCCCTTTCAAAACCGGCCCTGATTGTGCCGGATGGGAGTGAATTGCGCGGGCCAATTTCAAAAGAGAAGCGCAGGAATACCCAGCCTAAAATTTGGGCGAGGCTGTTCCTTTTTGCGGTCAGTGCGCTTTTGCTGGGTTTGTTATTGGCCGGGGGCTGGAAAGCGCGCCAGATATACCAGAAGGCCATCGCCTTGCGCCAAAATGCGGCCGAGTTGCAATCCCTGCTTTCTTCATCCGCCCCTTTGATGGAGCGGGCCCGCCAGGCTGGCCCGGCCCTATCGGTTTTTCGGGCAGGCTTTCTGGATTTAAAGGCTGAAGTTGAACCGTTTATGGGATTGACGCCGATCTTAAACTGGCTGCCGCAATACGGCCCGGAATTAACCGCCAGCCAGGACCTGCTGAATTATGGCGATTCTCTGCTGGGCGCGGTAGATTTGCTGGCCCAGGCCGCAAGCCCTTTTTTGCAGGAAGATTTGCAGCACATGCCGCCCGACCGTTTGCCGGGCCTGCTGATCCAGTCCGAGCCGCAGCTTATGCAGTCGCAAGCCTACCTCGAAGCGGCCTTGCTCTCCCGCGCGAAATTGCAGCCCGAACGTTTTTCGGAACGGGTGCGGAATTTGATCCTGGACGACCTTGACCCGCTCACGGCGCTTATGCAGGACGGTCTCTCGCTGGCACTTGAACTTCCGCGCGCGTTGGGAGCCAGCCCCGAAGGCCCCAAGACCTATCTGCTGCTGGTCCAAAATGAAGATGAGCTGCGCCCAACCGGCGGGTTTATCACTGCCGCGGGGACAGTCCTGGTGCAGGAGGGTCACATCGCCAACCCTGTTTTTGTAAACTCTGGCTATTTGGACGATTGGAGCAAGCCCTACCCGGTTGCGCCCTGGCAATTAAGCCGCTATATGAACAGCCCGGTTTTGATTTTCCGGGATACGACCTGGTTTACGAACTACCCGACGACCGCCCTGTATGCCGAGCAGCTCTATGCCTACGTCAATGCCCATTCTGTCGATGGAGTTTTTGCTTTCGACCAGCAATTTCTAATCAAGCTCTTGCGCCTGACCGGGCCGCTGAAACTACCGGGGGAACCTATGCCCGTCAGCGCCGAGAATGCCACTCAATTTATGCGCGAGGCCAAAGAACCCGACCCGCAAGACCTGGGCAATGCTGAATGGGACAACAAGCAATTTCTGAATGATCTGGGAACAGCTTTGTTGAGCAAAATTTTGTCTGGAGATGTCAGCTGGGAACTGCTCGCCGAAACGTTGATCGACGCCATGGATGAACGGACGCTGCTGGTTCAACTGGACAACCCCGTCTTGGCAGACTACCTCGCGCGCCGCGGCTGGGACGGGGCTGTCCGCCCCTTGCAAGCGGACTTCTTGCTGGTCGCCGACGCCAATATTGGCTATAACAAGACCAATGCGGTCGTTGAAACCAATCTGGAATATGAGATCGATTTACGGGCCATGCTCTCCCCGACCGCCGTCCTGAGTGTCACCCACACCAACAACGCAGCCGAGATGTTTACCTGCGCCCAATGGGCCAAAAACAGGGTCGAGTCTGAAAGAGCTTACCCAATTACCGACTGTTATTGGAACTATATGCGCGTTTATCGTCCGGCTGGAACTGAACTGCTGGACTCTGTCTCGCAGTTCATTCCCGCCAACTGGATGTTGACCTACAATAGCGTCCCTCCCCAGGTGGACGAACTTGGCAACGAAGATATTGCCGGAGTGCAGGCCTACGGCACACTCAAAGTCATCCCGGGCGGGCATTCCGAAACGACCATCATGCGCTTTGGCTTGCCGCTCAATGTTTTTCAGATGCAGCCCCAGGACGGGCTGGTCGCGTATCGTCTGCGGGTTCAGAAACAGCCGGGGACTACCAACATCCCCCTGCAACTGCGCGTATATCTTGGGCCGGGGGCTGCCATTTACTGGGTGCCTGACGGCGCAGCCATCGAAGGCAATACAATTTCTTACGAAACGAAGCTGCGGACCGACCTGGAATTTGAGATTTTGTTCTTTTCCCCCTAAATCCGGCCCAAATCCGAAGCGGAAATAATTTTTTTGGGTATAGAATTGTTTAAAGTTAATTTCTTATGGAGGAGACCATGAAAAAATATTTTCAGATTTTTCTTATTCTCGCATTAACCCTGGCCGTGGTTGGGCTTGCGCGCACCAGCTCGGCTTGGGCCGGCATGTTCCAGCCTGCCAGCGAGCCCGTCCTTTACTCGCCGCTGATTCCGGCCAGCGCTGTCAACGCGCCGCTGGCCTCCAGCTACACCATCAGCGAGGACGGCCTGTATAACGTCGGCGGCGTCTGTCTGTTCGAGGTCGACTTCACCGATCCAGACGGCGTAAAAAAGCTGAAGATTGACGCCGATGCCG
>JAVEWN010000060.1:0-21125 GCA_034004515.1 Anaerolineales bacterium
CCTGCATTCTCACTTCCATCCGCTCCAGCCGTCCTTACGGTCGACCTTCACTGCTGATGGAACGCTCCCCTACCGCCCTGTCTTACGACAAGACTCATGGCTTCGGTACTATGCTTAGCCCCGTTAAATTTTCCGCGCAAGGTCACTAGACCAGTAAGCTATTACGCACTTTTTAAAGGGTGGCTGCTTCTAAGCCAACCTCCTGGTTGTTCGAGTAACCTCACCTCGTTTCCCACTTAGCATAGATTTGAGGACCTTAGCCGATGATCTGGGCTGTTTCCCTTTTGACCACGAAACTCATCTCCCGTAGTCCGACTGCCACGCTATGGAGTACTGGCATTCCGAGTTTGATTGGGTTCAGTAAGCTGTAAGCCCCTTAGCCCATTCAGTGCTGTACCTCCAGTACTAAACGCGTGACGCTAGCCCTAAAGCTATTTCGGGGAGAACCAGCTATCTCCTAGTTCGATTGGCATATCACCTCTACCCACAGGTCATCCCCTAATTTTGCAACATTAGTAGGTTCGGGCCTCCACGAGCGTTTAGACTCGCTTCACCCTGCCCATGGGTAGCTCACCAGGTTTCGGGCCTAATCCCAGCGACTATGCGCCCTATTCAGACTCGCTTTCGCTACGGCTACGGGTGTAACTCCCTTAACCTCGCCACTGAGATTAACTCGCAGGCTCATTCTCCAAGAGGCACGCTGTCAGGCCTAGCGCCGCGCACCCGGTTTTCACCGGAGCACCGACACGCCATTAGCCCTCCAACTGCTTGTAAGCTTACGGTTTCAGGTTCTATTTCACTCCCCTAAAAGGGGTACTTTTCACCTTTCCCTCACGGTACTTGTTCACTATCGGTCGCAAAGTGTATTTAGCCTTGGAGAGTGGACTCCCCAGCTTCCTGCCGGATTAGCGTGCCCGGCAGTACTCAGGATACCCAACGGAGTCAATCAGTTTTTATGTACGGGGCTGTTACCCTCTTTGGCAGGCTTTCCCACACCTTTCCACTAACCGATCGATTTGTAACTCCTATTGTCAGGTCCTACAACCCCGCCCAGGCAAGCCTGGATGGTTTGGGCTGATCCCCGTTCGCTCGCCACTACTAGGGGAATAATCTCTTTTCCTCTGGGTACTTAGATGTTTCAGTTCCCCAGGTTCCCTTCATACGCTGTGTTGGTTGCGTAAGATACTGTGGGTTCGCCACAGTGGGTTTCCCCATTCGGAGATCTCGGGTTCGGTCGCCTGTTAACGGCTCGCCCGAGCTTATCGCAGTTTCCCACGTCCTTCATCGGCACTTTGCGCCAAGGCATTCACCGTAAGCTCTTAGTAGCTTCTCCACGTGATACGGAGAAATTGATACTTTTTCTTACTTAAATTTCTTGGGCTACATCATCAATTACTATTCAGTTGTCAAGGTACAAATCTACCGTTTGACCGGTAAACGATGCGCTGGAGATTGCTCAAGGGCATCGGTCACCCTTCAAAGATATTCAATTTTAGTGATAGAGACGAAGCAGCCCGGCTCACCGCCGGGCCAAAATGGCTTGCGATGGGCAGAAAAACAGGTTTAGGCTTCTTTTTTTATCTCTAGCAAACTTTTTCCTCTAACGTTCAGTGCAAACTCAGTGGAGATGGCGGGATTTGAACCCGCGACCTTCGCCTTGCAAAGGCGCTGCTCTCCCGCTGAGCTACATCCCCAATAATATACTGGGTTGTGGGCTTGACAGGATTCGAACCTGTGACCCCTGCGTTATCAGCACAGTGCTCTAACCAACTGAGCTACAAGCCCGTGGTATCCAGGCCTCAACAACTGAGAAGTGATAGGAAGCAGATTTTACCTGCCACCACTTGGCACCGCGCCGAGTGGATTTGCTGGGAACAGCTCGCCCAAAGGCGAGTGTTCAAACTCTAGAAAGGAGGTGATCCAGGCGCACCTTCCGGTACTCCTACCTTGTTACGACTTCGTCCCAGTCACCAGCACCACCTTCGACAGCGCCCTCCTTACGGTTAGGCTACCGGCTTCAGGTGTTACCAGCTCCCATGACGTGACGGGCGGTGTGTACAAGGCCCGAGAACGTATTCAACGCACTATAGCTGACGCGCGTTTACTAGCAACTCCGACTTCACGCAGGCGAGTTGCAGCCTACGATCTGAACTGAGGCCGGCTTTGTGGGATTGGCTCTACCTCGCGGCTTAGCGACCCGTTGTACCGACCATTGTAGCGTGTGTGTAGCCCCAGATATAAAGGCCATGCTGACTTGACGTCATCCCCACCTTCCTCCGGCTTGATACCGGCGGTCCCGCGTGACACTTGTAACACGCGGCGAGGGTTGCGCTCGTTAGCGGACTTAACCGAACATCTCACGACACGAGCTGACGACAGCCATGCAGCACCTGTTCAGGCTCCCTTGCGGGTCGTTCACCTTTCGGATCACTACCACCTGTATGTCAAACCTGGGTAAGGTTCTTCGTGTAACATCGAATTAAACCACACGCTCCGCTGCTTGTGCGGGCCCCCGTCAATTCCTTTGAGTTTTAACCTTGCGGCCGTAGTCCCCAGGCGGTAGACTTATCGCGTTAGCTTCGACACCGATGGTTTTTAACCCACCGACGCCAAGTCTACATCGTTTACTGCTAGGACTACCGGGGTCTCTAATCCCGTTTGCTACCCTAGCCTTCGCGTCTGAGCGTCAGGAACATCCCAGAAGGTCGCCTTCGCCACTGGTGTTCCTCCGGATATCTACGCATTTCACCACTACACCCGGAATTCCACCTTCCTCTGATGTCCTCAAGTCTGACAGTATTGAACGACCTCTCCCAGTTGAGCCGGGAGCTTTCACATCCAACTTATCAAACCGCCTGCACGCGCTTTACGCCCAGTAAATCCGGATAACGCTCGCCTCCTACGTATTACCGCGGCTGCTGGCACGTAGTTAGCCGAGGCTTATTCCTGGGATACTGTCCTTTCTCATCTCCCAGAAAAGTGCTTTACGATCCGAAGACCTTCATCGCACACGCGGCGTTGCTGGGTCAGGCTTTCGCCCATTGCCCAATATTCCCTACTGCTGCCACCCGTAGGTGTATGGACCGTGTTTCAGTTCCATTGTGAGGGGTCACCCTCTCAGGCCCCTTACCCGTCAATGCCTTGGTAGGCCATTACCCTACCAACTAGCTGATGGGACGCAGGCCCCTCCCAAAGCGAATAAATCCTTTAGAAATCGGTTTCTAATTCCGAAGACCACATGAGGTATTAGCAATCCTTTCAGATTGTTATCCCACACTTTGGGGCAGGTCACCCACGTATTACTCACCCGTTCGCCACTAAGAAGCCCTCGTATTACTACAAAGACTCTCCGTTCGACTTGCATGTATTAGGCACGCCGCCAGCGTTCATCCTGAGCCAGGATCAAACTCTCCGCTAAATTTTCAGCACCCTTGCGGGTGTTAAGTTTATGTCACGGAGTTAAAACGACAGGGTTGTCGTACTTCCTATCACTTTTCAGTTGTCAAGGTTCTGCAAACCGTGCGGGCGAGCATTCTACCCGCTCCAAGTTGGCCTGTCAAGAGCGTTCGAGAGACAAATTTACCGATGTCCTAAAATAAAACATCGGCATACCAGACTGCTAAACCAGACGATTAAGCGTCTCTGGCAGGACTAGTTACTCTCTCAATTTTTATCGATTTGTCTGAAAGACGAAATCTTCTTCGTGACTGGCTTATTTATTATATGCAAGTCACTTTTTTTGTCAAGGCTTTTGTCTGACCAATTTTGAAACTGGTTTGTGATCTTGTCAGACAACTCTCTTGCAAACTGCTCTGTTTTGTGTGGCGAAGCCGAATTATACGCATCATTCCAATTGAGTCAAGAGGATTCGTGACCAAATTGAATTCTTTAAGGTTGGCGGCTGATTTTACCGCCAAACAGAGCTTTATTTGCCCGTGGCGAGGTTTTTATTACCGAAACCTCGCCATAAATCAGGCGGCAAGCGCAAACAAACACTTGAGATAACTGCCTTCTTTATATCGAACGGGATGATCGAGCGCGTGGCCGGTTCTTTCAATTTCGCGGAGAGGCCGATTGGATTCTTGCGCCGCTTGATGAATTGCGCCAAAAAAGGCTTCCGGTTCGACCTGGCTTGAGCAGGAGGCCTGCACCAGAATACCCCCTGGTTGCAGCACAGCCAGGCCGAGGCGGGTTAAACGGCGATAGGCAGAGAGTGCCAGGGCGGTTTGAGCGTGGTTGTGGGCAAACATGGGCGGGTCAAGAATGACCAGATCAAAGCGCTGCTTTTCTGCGGCGAATTGGGCCAAAAGTGCGAAGGCATCTTGCGCCCGGGCTTCATGCGCCGCGGCGGCAACTGTGGGAATATGATGATTATGCTGCATGTTGCGAAGTGCAGCCTGCATGGCTGGCGGGCTGATGTCGACACTGGTCACGCGCCGGGCCGCGCCGCGCGCCGCGTAGACCGAAAAACCACCCGTATAAGCAAAGACATTCAGGACAGATTTATCTTTTGAGAGCAACTCGACCCGCGCCCGGTTTTCGCGCTGGTCGAGAAAGAAGCCGGTCTTTTGACCTTGCACGGGATCAGACTCAAAGACCAGGCCGTTTTCCTGAAATAGAATTGGCTCAGCCAGTGGCGGCCCAGCAAGAATCAGGCCGTCGCTCAGCCCGAAGAGCAGATCTGGCTGCTGGAGCAGGGATCGGCTCAGGCGCAAAATCATGCGTTCGGCCAGCCCAAGCTGCTCCAGGGCAGGGCAAATCTCTCTCAGGTGCGGAATCCAGGCGGGGGTGTAGAGCTTGAGCGCCAGAGTGTCGGCATAACGATCAACGACCAGGCCGGGCAACCCGTCATTTTCACCGTGGACAAGCCGGTAGCCGTTGGTCACGCGCCCGGCAGGCTGTTCCAGAAGCGGATTGCGCAAGCGGGCAGCGTCGGTTAGCCGGGCGGTAAACCATTCGCGGTTAATTGCTGCGGGTACGCGCGCCTGCAAAACCCGCACCCGGATGGGCGAGGTGGGGTCGTACAGCCCAATCGCGAGAAAACGGCGTTTTTCGTCAAAAATAACGGCCAGGTCGCCGGGGCGGCCCGCGCAGCTTTGCTCCTGAATGGCCTGATCAAACAGCCAGGGATGGCCCGCCCGCAAAGCGCGTTCCGCCGGTTTGCTGACCCGAATTGCAATCCGGCGGAGGGCAGGGGCAGGAAGCTGGGAAAGGATATCTGCAAAATCCATAATTTCATTAAGGCGCAAATGGGAATTCGGGGCCCAGGACGATGCCGCCATACCCCGCGAGCTGGATATTGGCCCCCTCGCGGCCAGATTCCGCCCGGCAATCAGGGCCGGTCGCGTAGCGGTTGCTTGTTTCAGGCATGGATAAGGTCAGGTTGACGGGATGCGGGCTGAGGTTGAGGACGGTGACGAGCGCCGAATCGGCGTCGAAGCGGCGGTAGGCCAGGACCGAGTCATCCGCATAAATCGTCTCGCGTTTTCCGCGGCGCAGGCAGGGATTTGCCTGTCGAAGCCGGGCCAGGCCCTGATAATAGGCGTACAGATTGAGGTCTTGCTGCGATTGGTCCCAGACCATTGGCAGGCGGCCTTCTTCGTGAATGGCGCGCCCGTTCTGAATCATATCGCGCTCCTGGGATGCGCCGATTTCGGTGCCGTAGTAGAGGATCGGCGCGCCAGCCAGGGTGTACTGGCAGAGGGCGGCCAGGCGCAGTTTGCGCTTATCGTTTTGGGCGACCCACAGGAAGCGGTTCATGTCGTGGTTGTCGAGGAAGGAGGGCCGGCTGAAGGATTCGGGGAAGAAGGTTTCGTGGCGGTCGAGGAAATCGGCGAAACGGCGCGCGCTCCAGCGGCCAAAGGCGAAGGCCTGACGCATGGCTTCGAGCAGCATAAAATCGAGTGAGCCGTCCATGCCGCCCTCGAAAGTGATTTGCGAATCGGGCGGGTCGACGGCTTCGCCGAAAGTCCACGATTCGGGATTGGCGGCGCGGGTAACGCGCCGGAATTCGGCGTAGAAATCGGGGCTGGGGCCAATGCAATAATCGACCCGGAAACCGTCGACGCCGAAATCGAGCCAATATTTTGCGGCATCCAAGACGTGTTGGCGGGCGGCGGGATTGCGCAGGTTAATTTGCGGCAGAGTTTTGACGCCAAAAAAGGTTTTGTAATCGTGCGGCCAGGTTTTCCAGGTGTACCAGTTGAAATAGGGGCTTTTTTTGTCCTTCTGGGCTTCGACAAAGGTTGGGTGCTGGTTTGACCAGTGGTTGGGGACGAAATCCAGCAGCAATTTCAGGCCGCGTTGATGAGTTTCAGCGAGCAGTTCGCGGAAATCATCCTTTGTGCCGAGGCGCGGATTGATTTCGTAAAAGCTGGCGGCGTCGTAGCCGTGATAGCTGGGGCTGGGGAAAATGGGCGTCAGCCACAGGCAGTTGACTCCCAGACCGGCGATGTAATCGAGTTTGGCAGTGATGCCGCGCAGGGTTCCGTTGCATTTCAGGCTGGGTTTCGGTTCGGTGAACGGGAAAGCGGGCGAGGCGTCGAAGAAACGGTCGGCAAAAATCTGGTAGAGCAAGGCGTCGCGGGTCCAGTCGGGGGGCGGGTCGTTGTCAACATAGTAGGCATAAAAAGTACCCTCATCGGCCAGGGTTTCGCCGCCGGGGCCGCCGGCTGAGATGCGATAGCGCACCACTGCTTTGGGCTGCTGACCGGGGATTTGCCCGCTAAAATGGCGGACGTAACCCCAGACGAGGGTGTCCCATTCAGGGGGGAGCGGCTGGAGCGGGCTGGCATAGCCATTGCTGGCAACTCCGTTTTGCCCGGCGGGATCGCTGCCGTCATTCGTCCAGTAGACCCAGGCCTGATTCTGGGAATGTGCGGGGCCGAGGCTGAGCGTGAGCTGAACAGCCTGCCCGGGGAGCGGGTCACGCGGGCTGCGGCGTTGGGCGTGGCTGATGCCGCTGCGCAGGGCGCGGATGTGGCGCAGGCGTAATTCTTCGGTGGCGAGCGTGCCAAAGATGAAATCGTCCATTAAAGAGTCCTTTGAAATGCAAGTCATGAGCGGAGGCGCGCGCTCTTTGCGCGCCGTAGTCGAAGGGCGGGTTCTGCTAAAATCACCCTTCGATTACGGGTCTCGATACGTCCCTCGCTCAGGGCTTGACGAATTTACGGCCAGGTAAAGCGCAGGATGGTGGCCGAGTGGGCCGGAAGTTCGGCGAAGGGCTGGTAATTTTCAAATCCGCCGTTGGCGTTGAGGCTGGGCAGGGATGGGTCTGCGAGGCCAAGCACGGTTTCGACGCGCATCCCTTCGCGGAGCGGGCTGGAGGCGAGGCTCAGACCATACAACCCGGCGGTTTGCGGGTTGGGGTGGACGTTGATCAGCACCAGGAAGGCTTCGGTCTGATCATAACGCAGAATGGCGTAAATGCGCTGGCTGCCGGGCGCAATCACCAGCGTTTCGCCGCTTCGCAGGGCGGGATGGTTGTTGCGCAACTCAATCAGCGTTCGATACAGGTTAAGCAGCGAATCGGGATCGCTATCCTGGGCGGCGACATTGGTGGTCGGCCAGTCTGGGGCGGCGGCCCGCCAGGGTTTGGCGGTTGTGAAGCCTACGCCCGGCGGGCTGGCTTTCCACTGCATTGGCAGGCGGATGTCTTCATCCGGCTTGGTGCCGGTCATGCCAATTTCTTCGCCGTAGTAGATGAACGGAACGCCGGGGGAGGTCAGGAGCATGACGGCGGCCAGTTTGGCCTTGCCGAAATCGCCACCGAGGCTGCTCATGGTGCGGTTTTGATCGTGATTGGTGAGGAAAACGCCATATTGCCCGGCCGGGTAGTTCTCCAGGACGACTTTCAACTGCTGCGAGGCGGCGCTGGCAATGGGGCCATTGGCGGCGCGCACAAAATCTTCGGCCAGGTCAAACTCAAAGGCAATATCGACTTCATCGCCGATGTAATCCAGCACTTCGGCAGTCTCGGTCCAGGCTTCGCCCACGGTGAAGACGCTCGGATCGAGCGATTTGTAAAACTGGAAGTAGTCTTGCAGCCATTTGTGAGTCTTGGGGGTGTTCTCTTGGGCGCTGCCCTGCTCAACGAAATGGCGGATGGCATCCAGCCGGAAGCCGTCGACGTTCATGTCGGTCAGCCAAAACCGGGTGATGTTGTAGATTTCTTGGTTGACTTGGGGGTTTTCAAGGTTTAGATCCGGCATACCCGACCAGAAAACAGCATAGTAGTAACCTTTCTGGGCGGCGTACCAGACCGGTTGGCCCCAGGGGCCGAGGTAGGTGGGTTTTTCGTCGGCCCAGATGTACCAATCCCGGTATCCGGGGTCGCCGGCAGCGGAGGCTTTGAACCAGGGGTGGCCGGTTCCGGTATGGTTGAGGACGAGATCGATAATGATTCGGATGCCGCGTTGATGGGCCTGCTCGACAAGACGCAGGAAGTCTTCTTTTGTGCCGTATTCGCTATCGACGCTGTAATAGTCGACCACATCGTAGCCGTGATAGCTGGGCGATTCGGTGATCGGCATCAGCCAGAGGGCGGTTATGCCCAGGTCTGTGGCCGTGGCCGGGTCGCCGTCGTTGAGGTAGTCGAGCATTTCGGTAATGCCGTTAAAATCGCCGACGCCGTTGCCGTCTGAGTCTTTGAAGCTGCGGACGAAGACCTGGTAAAAGACAGCATCGTTCCACCAGCCCGGTTCGAGGCCGGTCAGCGCGCCGGGTTGAGCGGTAGTCGGGGTGGAAATTTCGGGGCTGGCGGTTGGCGGGATTTCTGTCGGCGCGGCAGGGGCTGGGGCGCAGGCCGCCAGGAGGGCCAGGAGCAGGAGGCAGGGAAGGAGTTTTTTCATGAAAGCGTCCTTGTGGGGCGGGATGCTATCCCGCTGTCTGGGGAGTAGGGCAGGATGCTATCCCGCCGTCTGGGGAGTAGGGCGGGATGCTATCCCGCTGCCTGGGGAGTAGGGCGGGATGCTATCCCGCTGCCTGGAGGGTAGGACGGGACGCTATCCCGCTGTCTGGGGAGTAGGGCAGGATTCTATCCCGCTGTCTGGAGGGTAGGGCGGGATGCTATCCCGCTGTCTGGGGAGTAGGGCAGGATTCTATCCTGCCGTCTGGAGGGTAGGGCGGGAGGCTATCCCGCCGTCTGGGGGCCGTCTGGGGTATAAGCGGGATAGCATCCCGCTCTACGGGTGTTGGATCAGGATCAAGGCGGATTGGGGCGCGAGTTCGACCGTCAGTGCGCCGTTTTCAACGGTAAATGATTCGGCGTTGGCCGGCCAGGCAAGCTGATAGGTGGATGCGCTCAGTTTATCGGCGGGCAGGCTGAGGGTGGCGCGCTCCGCTTTTCCGGCGTGGAAGAAGACCAGGCTTTCCTCGTCCGCGCTGCGGCGGCGATAGGCCAGCAGGTCGCCCTCTGCAAAAAGGATTTCAAAATCACCGGTGCGCAAGGAGGGATGGGCATGGCGCAGGCGGGCGGCCTGGCGGTAGAAATCGTGGAACGGGTGCGGGTTGGCTTCAAATTCGTCCCAGGGAAAGGCTGCCCGGCAAAAGGGGTCGCTGGCGGCGGAGAGACCGGCTTCGTCGCCGTAGTAGATGCAGGGCGCGCCGGGCAGGGTCATCTGGCACAGGACAGACAGGCGGAAGGCGGCTTCGTCACTGCCAACCAGCCACAAGGCGCGCGGCATGTCGTGGCTGTCGAGCATGTTCATTTGGGCGAAGTTGATTTCCCAATCGTAGCGGCTGAAGAGGCTTTCGATATCCTGCTTGAAGCCGACGGCGTCGATGGGATGCCATTTCAGATCGGGATGCTGCCAGTTGGCAAGGCTGTGGCGGCCAAAGAAGGTCAGGATTGGGCCGGTGACTTGGTAGTTCATGACGGCGTCGAACATATCGCCTTTGAGCCAGTGGGCGGCTTCGTGCCAGATTTCGCCGACGATGTAGGCTTCGGGATTGACACTTTTGACCACTTCCCGGAATTCCTGCCAGAAGGTATCGTCTTTGATTTCCTCCGGCACGTCCAGCCGCCAGCCGTCGGCCCCGAATTCGAGCCAGTAGCGGGCAACGGTGAAGATATAATCACGCACGCCGGGGTTATCGGTGTTAAATTTGGGCAGGGAGGCGTGTCCCCACCAGGTGGCGTAGTTGGGCTGCTGATTTTCGTCGGAAGGGTACGGATAAAGCGGATATTGCTGGACGTGGAACCAGTCGATATAGGGCGAGTCGCCGCCATTTTCGATGATATGGTGGAAGGCCCAGAAGCCGCGTCCGCAGTGGTTGAAAACGCCATCGATCACGATTTTCATGTCACGCGCGTGGGCTTCGTCGAGCAGGGCCCGAAAAGCGGCTTCACCCCCCAGGAGCGGATCGACCTCCAGAAAGTTGTAGGCGTTATAGCGATGATTGGAGGCCGCCGAGAAAATGGGGTTGAGATAAATGGCGGTCACGCCGAGGTCTTTCAGATAATCCAGTTTTTCGACCACCCCGTACAGATCGCCGCCCTGGTAGCCCTGCTCTTCAGGGGGCGCGCCCCAATCTTTGAGTTTGATGCCGCGCGCATGACGGGTCTGGCCGCTGCGGCGGAATCGGTCTGGGAAGATCTGGTAGAAAACAGCATTTTTAACCCATTCGGGGGTTTGGACGTTCATGAGGGAATTACTCCTTGGTTTGAGTTTCGGGCAAAGCCGCGCAGGGCGCAAAAGTTTTTCGGGTTTGCCTTGCGGGTTTGGCGGTCTTTCCGCAAGCAAGCGGGGCAGGCGAGTTAACAGGCTCGCGCCAGAAAAGCCGCTGAATCAAGATAGCCCTGTTAGAGCAACAGGGCCATCCTGCGGATAGCAAAAATCAGGAGCGCAAAGCTGCGCTGCATATCTTTATTCCTTGACCGAACCCGCCGTCAGCCCGCCTGCGATCTGATCCTGGAGCGCAAGGTAGATGATCATAATCGGCACGGCCCCAATTAATGCCCCGGCGGCGAAGACTCCCCACTTCTGGTCAAATTGACCGGCGGTGAAGATTTGCAGCCCTACCATCAGGGTATATTGTTTGATGTCGGTCAGCAAAATACGGGCCAGGATAAAGTCGCCGTAGGTGCCAATGAAACCCAGGATGCCGATCACGGTCAGGATCGGGCGCAGAAGCGGCAGAATCAGGTAGATAAAAATTTGCCAGTAAGAGGCTCCATCGATCATCCCTGATTCGTCAATCGCGCGCGGGATGGTATCCAGAAAGCCTTTCATCAGCCAGATGTTCATGCCCATTGAGCCGCCCAGGTAGACCATAATCAAACCGGCGTGGGTATTTAACCCTAAAGCCGGGATAATTTGGCCGAACTGGAAGACGATGACATAGATCGCCACGATGGCCAGGATATTTGGGAAAGCCTGGATCAGGAGGATGGCCTTGAGCAAGGTCACTCGACCGGCGAAGCGCAAACGCGAGAACGCGTAAGCGGCCATGGTGGTCAGGCTCAGGCTGAGGATGGTGGAAATCCCTGAAACCTTGATCGAGTTAAACAGCCAGCGCCAGTAATTCAACTCGCCAAAGCGAAAAGTTGGATCCATATTGAACAGGCGCTGGTAGTTCTTGATGCCCAGGTTGGCTGGGATCAGGCTCTGGGTGGCCAAAGAGTTGGAATTATCAAAAGATGCGGAGATAATCCAAAGCACGGGGAAGATGGCAAAGATGATCAGCAAGAGCGCCACAACCAGGCGCACCGCCACGCTAAAGCGTTTCTGGAACTTCTGCGAACTAAATAAACCAGGTTGGGTTCGAGTTATGTTAGCCATTTTCGCTTACCTCCTCCCACATTTTTGTATAACGGAACTGGAACAGCGTAATCGCGCCCACAATGAAAAACAGGATGAAGGAGATCGCTGAGCCAAGCCCATACTGAACGCCGCGCCCGCCACTGGCAAAGGCCAGGTTGTAAACGTAACTGATCAAAATGTCGGTATAACCGGCCTGGGTGCTTGCGCCTGCAATCGGCGGGCCGCCGCCAATGAACAGGTAGATAAGACCGAAGTTGTTGAAGTTGAAGGTGAAGGAGGCAATCAGGAGCGGCCCAACCGCCACAAGCAGAAGCGGCAGGGTGATGGCTCTAAATTTCTTCCAGCCGCCGGCCCCGTCAATGGTGGCCGCTTCATATAAATCAGATGGAATAGACTGGAGCGCGCCGCTCGTAATCAACATCATGTAGGGGAAACCAAGCCACAGATTCACCAACAAAACGGCCGTCCGCGCCCAAAAGGCTTCGGTCGTCCAGGGCGGGGCGATCCCAATCCAATCCTGGAGCAGGCGGTTGATGACACCAAATTCCGGGTTGAGCATCCCGCGCCAGATCAGGATCGTGATAACGCTCGGGATGGTGTACGGGATCAGCAACAGGGTCCGAATAATTTTCTTAAAGGGAAAGTCCTTGTCGTTGTACATGATCGCAATCGCCAGCCCCAACGAAAAGGTGGACAAGACACTGACAAGCGGGAAGATAAAGTTCCAAATCAGGATGGTCACCAAGGGGCCGCTTAACGCCGGGCTTGTGGTGAAGTTGATAAAGTTTTGCAGCCCAATCTCAGAGCGGAAACCGGGTTTGATGGTTTTGCCGTTAAGCGTCGTGAACGTGCCCTCGACGTTGTTGTAAACATCGTTATTGGACAAATCACGCACCGTATCGGTTTCAGGGTCATATCGAAAACGCTGCTGGAAAGCCGCAACCTGGCTGGGAGAACTGATCTGGACAGAAATTCCATCTTCTGTGCCAAAAACAATATCAGGCAGGGTTTTATCCGAGGCCGCCACGAGCGCGTTGATCCGTTTGTAGCCCTCGATGCTGGCCGGGATGCCTTTCGCGTCGGCTTCGCCAATGCCTGGCCCGCCGGGCGTGGCGGGGATGATTTCTTCGCCCTGCTTGCCCAGAAAGGTCTCGCCGGCAGGGTTGACCAGCCACAGGGCATATCGTCCATCTGTCGATTTGTAAGCCGTCCACGAGTAGGTTGCCCCGTCTTCAGCCAGGTATTTTATTTTCTCGATGAGCGGAATAGCCTGTTCTTTGGTCAACAAATGTCCATCACCGTAATTTGTGAACGCAATGTAGAGCGTAAACAACATCGGATAGATCGTAAGCAGGATCATAAACCCAAGCCCAAGCGCCATCCAGCGGTAAGCGTAGGCTTTCGACAACAGGAAAATCAGGTTAAACATGAGGGTGATAACGCCAATCACCACTGCCAGCTGATTAAAACCCAAAGAAAGCGCCTTCTGGATGAACCAGATTGCGCCAACATCAAAAAAAACGATCAAAATCACCCGGATCAGGGTGGACAGCGGGCTTTCGGTTGATTTACGGGTATTTTTTGCCTGAATTGCTGTCGTCATAACAGCCTCCTGTGCAATTTTGTCAAGCAGGGTGAAAGATTACTAAAAAAATAAACTTTTGATTGCTTTGCAGTGAGTGCCTGAGGCCCTGCTATTTATTTTAAGATGGATGCCGGGGAAGTCCCGGCATCCATCTGTAATTTGGTGCTATTTATTCGATTACAACTTCGACGAGGTTGGTTTCGGGGTTGAAGACGAACGAAACCTTGCTGTCTTTATCGAGGGTCAGGGTGTAGTTCGGGCCTTCCTGTTTGCCATCGCTGCCGAAGTTGGTCGTCCAGCTGCCATCGAGGGCAACTTTGTACTCATAGGCGCCAGCGGCGAGCGCAAAGGGACCGGAGCGCCACATTCCATCATCGCCCTTGGCCAGGGCGGTGGCGGCGCAGTCAGGCAGCCAGTCGCCCGTGCAGCCAGCAGCGGCCTGGTAGGAACCGGGGATGTTGACCATACCGGTCAGCGGGTTGCTGATCAGGTCGCGGATGCGGGTGGCGGCTTCGGTCAGAGCAGTTTGGGCGTCTTGTTTGCCATCACGGGTCAGCACGATCGCGGTGTCCCAGTTGGTCCAAACGGAACCCATGGCCGGAATGGCGGGCATCATGACGGCGTCCGCGCCAGCGGTACCCATGGCGAGCAAGTCGGCGCTGTCGGTTTTGGCAAGCACGGGCAGGTAGGCCGAAGGGCGCTGACCGACTTCGTAGAGCTGCATCATGACTTCTTCGGTCGCAACGAACTCGGTCAGGAAAGCCTGGGCCAGGAGGATGTTGTCGCTTTGGGCATTGATGAAGATACCCTGGGTGCCAGCAAACGGCGCGCCATTACCAGCGCTGCCAGCGGGGAAAGCGTCAGCGATCGCGTAAGGAACACCCGATTCGCGGATGCGGTCGAGGGCCCACGGGCCGGCCATAATGAAGGGAGCTTCGCCGGTTTCGAACAAGGCATGGTTGTTGCCCCAGTCCCAGTCCGCGGGGAAATTACCTTTTTCGACGTTTTCCTGCATGAAAGCGGCGGCGGCAATCATGCCTTCGCTGTCAACGCCCAGGTCCTGGTCGTTCCAGTCGCCATTGGCATTGCGGCCAAAGATGTAGCCGCCAAAAGCGGTGTAGAGCGGGTACAGGTCGTAGGTGGTGCCGGTCACGGCCATCACATACGTAACTTTGCCTTCAGCTTTGAGCGCTTCGCCGACTTCAATCACCTCGTCCCAGGTAGCGGGAGCGGTTTTGACGAGATCGGTATTGTAGAAGAAGCCCAGGTTTTCAGTAGCATAGGGCATGCAGTACAGTTTGCCGTCGAAGGTGCAAGCGCCTTTGGCAACCGGGGCAAAGTCATCGGCCTTGTCGCCAAGGTCAACTTCGGCCAGCAGGCCGTTGGCGACGAGCGTACCAGCCTGGTCGTGGGCGACGCCAAACAGAATATCGGGGCCTTCGCCAACCGGAGCGGCCAGCTGGAAGTCCTCCCGCAGGGAGGCCTTCAAGACAACTTCGAGTTCGAGGTTGTAGGCTTCCAATACCTGGGGGGCCAACTTCTGAAGGATCGGGGCGCGGGTGTCGTCGGCCCAGATGACCAGCTTTCCTTCCGGCTCAGCAACGGGGGCTGCTTCGACGGCAGTAGCGACAGGTTCCACCACGGCGGTGGTCGGTTCGATAACAACAGGAACTTCAGTCGCCGGGGCGGCACAGGCAGCCAGGGCGAAGGTGGCGATCAGCAAGAGGCTGATCAGGGTCAAGATGTTCTTTTTCATTTCTCTTTCTCCTTAGTAGTAAGAGATGTAAGGTTTTACGAAGCGTCCAAGACGCGCTTCTAACAATATTTTGCGGGCGGCCCAACAAAGAACCACCGGTTGGCTTTACAGCCATGTTTTAACCTGCTGTACGCATCACCTCCTTTTTCAAAAAGATGTTCGGCGAGAGAGCAAAGTCTCAGGCGGGAAGGGTTTTCTCAGCGAAGCGGGCGTGTTTGTTAATATTTTTTACATTCTGTTTCAGGCAGTCCGGTCAAAAAAGCCTTATCGGTCAAGTAATAGTCGCTATAACGCGTTTATAGATTGGCTTATGTTATCATCTTTTGTTTTTTTGTCAAGCAATCTAACTATGTATTTTGGGGTTGAGCGTTCACCTAAAAATTTTGTAGATTATAATTTTGATAGAAGATATTTTGTATCCAAATTATTCCTCAGGCTTACGTTAAATGAGAGTACACTCATCGCTTGAGAAAGGATCAGACATGAAAAAAATCTTTAACTTGGGCGGCAGTCTGTTCGCGCTTGGCTTGCTGCTAAGCGCCTGCAACCTGCCTGGCAGCCTGCCCCTCTGCCCCAGCGACGCGCTGCTCGCGCCGGTTCTCGTTTCCCCCAGTGATGGCGGCAGCGTGGCATCCATCTCCCCCACCTTAACCTGGGCCTACCCGGACGCAGCCTGCAACCCGGCCGGCTACCGGATCGACCTATCCGTTGATGAGAGCTTCAGCGATACCAGCCTGAGCGGCGGGACCGGCAATCCCTCCACAAGCTGGGGGCCAGGCAGCGAACTGGAAAATTGCCAGGTTTATCACTGGCGGGTTGCGGCCATCAACGATACCACCCTCGGGCCGTTCTCAGCCGGGCAGAGCTTCAGAGTCGAGGAGACCGGCTCGGACTGTCCGCCCGTGGCTCCGCCGCCCTCGGCCAGCATCGGCGGAATCATCTGGCACGACCTGTGCGCTACCCCGTTTGAAAGCGGCGGCGCGCTGCCGGCAGGCTGTGTCACGCTGCCCGACGGAGGAATGCAAGCCAATGGGATTCGTGAACCGGGCGAGCCGGGCATCGCGAATGTCGAAGTCCGCTTGCACTTTGGGGCCTGCACGGACCCGGTTGTCGCCACTCAGCGCAGCGGCTCGTTTGGCGAATATGTTTTTGACGGTATTCTGGCATTTGGGGCGCACTGTGTTTCTATCGATTCGACTTCTGAACCGAACGCCTCGATTCTTATCCCCGGCAGCTGGACTTTCCCGATGGGAAGCACTGGTTCAACGGCAACAGCCAACGCCAACCTTGAAAGCGGCAGCAACATTCAGCAGGATTTTGGCTGGGATTATCAATTGCTGCCCGCCGCCAGCACCGCCGCAGCCCCAACGGCCGCCGCGTCGACGCCAGCCCCGCCGCCCCTCAGCGATGGCTTCAACGTCACGGTCGGGGCCAACTGCCGGCAAGGCCCGGATACCGTCTATGATGTCGTGGTTGCCTTCCCCGCGGGGACATCGCTGAGGGTGCTTGGGCGCAACGCCGAGAGCAGTTGGTGGTTGGTGGAAATCAACAGCAGCGCGAGTTGTTGGATTTCAAATGTTACCGGAAAATTTATTGGCAATCCTGGCGCGATTCAGGTCGTGGCCGCGCCGCCCACCCCAACCCCCGGCGCACCGACCGCCTCCGTTACGCCGACACTCGACCCGAATGCTACGCCCACGCCCATTCCGACAGAAATGCCTACAGCCATTCCCTCACAGCAACCTTAAAAAATCAAGAATTTCTGCCCTGGATAGACTTTAGCAACAGTTCCAGTTTTTCAGCCAAAACTTCACGGCTAAAATGTGCCTCGAGGTAAGACCGCCCGGCCAGGCCCATCCGCAACGCTTGATCGCGGTCAGCGGCCAGCCGGGCGACTGCCTCGGCCAGCGCAGCCGGATCGCCAGGCTGCGCGAAAATACCACAGCCGGCCGCCTCGACCACCTCCCGAATGACCCCGTCAATCGCCAGCAGCACCGGTCGGCCGGCTGCCATATAATCGAAGACCTTGTTCGGGTAAGTGGTCTTATACGCGTCAATCGGCTTCAGGATCGCCAGGCAGGCATCCGCCCCGGCCAAGGCCGCCGCCATCCCGGTCTTCGGCAGGGCCGGCAAAAAGAGGACATTCGTCAGGCCCATTTCGAGCGCACGCGCTTGCAAATGGGCCTTCTCTTTGCCATCCCCCAGAAACACGAACCGATAGCGAAAATCCTTCTGAAGCAGGCGGGCGGCCTCCAGCACCACCGTCAGGTCGTTCGAAATTCCGTGCGCCCCGGCGTAAAGCACCACAAATTTATTTTTGAGATGATTTTTTTGACGGAACGGATGCCCGTTGTCGAGCGGATTGAACATCTGAGGGTCGGCCCCGTTCGGGATAAGTTCGACAGACCGCGCTCCGCGGCCCGTGACGTGTTCCACGTAGCCCGGGCTGTTGACCATCATCCGGTCTGCGCGCCGGTAGAGGAATTTTTCCAGCCAGAGGGAAAGTTTAATCAGCGTCGGGTTTTTCAAGACCCCGACCGCGATGGCAAAATCCGGCCACAGATCGCGCACTTCAAAGAGGAACTTGGCCCCTTTCAGGCGCGCCAAGAGCCAGGCCGTCACCCCCTGAAAAATCGGCGGCGACGTACCCCAGACCACATCCACATTTCTCACCCGCAGGCCGATAAAAAAAGAAGAAATCATGAACGAGAAAAAGGAAAAGACCCGGTGCACAAACGATTTATGCAAAGCGCGGTAGGTGTAGGCGCGTAAGATCGTGAGGCCGGCCTCTTTTTCTTCCGGCCCAGAGGCCGAGTCTTGGCCGGTCAAATAACTGACGGGCGAAGCAATGACCGTCACGCGATGGCCGCGGGAAACCAAAAAACGCGCCAATTCATGGTGACGCGTGCCGCCCGGCTCGTCGAGCGCAGCAAAGGCTTGATGGATGAGAAGGATGTGCATAGGGAAAGTACTCGATATTGGACAGCGGATATTTGGATTATGGCGTATCGAAGATCGAATGATCTGAAAAGCGGAATTCGCTCACAAAGCGCACGGCCGCCGCCGATTGGACTTCAATCGCCAGCGAAAGCGCGGGGATTCGGACGTTATAGGTCGGCGAGAACCAGCCGCGCAGCGGGTCGCCATCCCCCGCGCGAATCAGCGAGGCCTGGCTGATCGGGATTTGGGCCGAGGTTTGCAGGCTTAGCCAGCCATTTGGCAGCTGTAAGCGCAGAATTAATTTCTCAGGGCTGGTTTCCAGTTCATATTCGCCATCCGGCAGCAGCCAGTGCAGCCGGAATGTGTGCAGCTTGCGGCGCAGGTTGAGCAATTCATCTTCAACCTGCCAGTGGTCGGGCGTCTGGGCGGTCACGCTGCGGCTATGGCGGATGCCCAGCCGGGAATAGGCATAATGACGGGCCGCCAGGCTGCCCGCCGCAGACCGGGTTCGGAGCGCGTCGGCCCGCTCGAGGTACAGGAAGCGCCCGGCGCGGGTGAATTGGTCGAGGCCGTCGACCGTGACGGTATTGTGGTAGAGGGCCGCGCCAAGCGGATTGTCCCAGGGCGGGGGATCGTTGTAACGGAAAGTGCCCGGGTCGAGGCTGATGTTCTGTCCGCGCCACCACAGGTCGAGGTGCAGCAAATCCGCGTGACCCGGGCGCGAGCGCAGGCGGGCAGTGCGCAGGTAAGCCCAGGCCTGCTGCGAGGCCTGCAAAGTAGTCGGGTAGAGGCCTAAAATCCGCAAATCGGAGGGCGTCGCCGCCTCCACTTTTAACCTTTGGCTTTCAACATTAAACCAGAGCGACATCTCATCCCATGCGCCGGGCGGCAGGCTGTAGCCAAGAAAAGCGCGCGCCGCCGCCTGCACCACGGGACGGTAATCTTCGACAGGCTGGTTGGTCAGTGGGAAAATGTACGCGCCGTCGTTCGGCCCAAGGTTGGGGACTTTGCCACTCTCAAAATCGAGCAGGCAGAACAGCCAGTGGGCTGCCAGCGACAGGTTTTCGCGCACAATCGGTGTCAGGTGAGAATGTGTCAGGTGCGAGGTATCAGGTGTCAGGTTTTTCCCTGGCCCGTGATATCTGACACCTGACACAAGTTTTATCCACAATGCAGTTTGCAGCATCAGGCGGTGGTAGTTGGCCGAGTGCTGGATATACTCGCCAGTCGAATCAATTTGATGCTTGAAGCACCACCCAAGCCATTTGCTGCCGGTTTTGTGCCAGCCCGCAGACTGGGGATGGGCCGGCAAAGCCAGGCCGGCAGTGTAAAGCGCGGCGGCTTCGGTCAGCAGATGGTTGTTGTTCTGGGCGCGGGCATAGACCAGGGTCGGGACGATCCGGGCGGCGTGCAGGCCAATCGCAGCGGCAAGCGCAGCCAGGCGGGGTGGGCTGGTCTGTTCCGAATCGCTGAAAACGGCCCCCGCCCAGGCAAAAGCGATTAAACGGAGGCCAACTTCCTGGGCCGAAGTCCAATTTTCCCCCAAAAAAGGCGGGTTTTCGGCCTGGAAAGTCTCGAAATAACGCCAGAAGGCGGCCGGGTAGCTTTCGTCGCCGGTCGCAAGCCAGGCGCGCCCCAGGCTGAAGGCCCAGCCAAAACGAGCCGGTTCCCAAATCAGCTTGAGGTCCGCGGTCTGCGGACGAGTTTCGAGGACGGTCCAGTGGCTTTTGGGCGAGGGCGGGCCGAGTTGGATCGGGACGGGCGGGCCGCCAAAAGCCCGGAATTGTCCGGCCCGGATTTCGTCGGCAGACTGGCGCAAGGCCGAGAAACCGCCCGGGCCGAGGCTGGCGAGCAGTTGCTCACGCTCAGGCAGCGGCAGTGGAAAATTGAAGGAGGCTGGCTGGGGTTGGATGTTTTCAACCCGCCGGTAGTGGCCGCTTTTCAGGCCAAGTTTGTAAAGCGCCAACAGCCCCAGCTGGGTGGGGCCAAGTTCGCGCAGAGCTTTCAGGATCGTGCTGAATTCAGGCATTGGCCGCCAGCGCTTGCAATGCTGCTTCATCTAAAATCGGCACGCCCAGCCCCAGGGCTTTTTCGTGCTTCGAGCCTGGGTTTTCGCCCAAGACCAGATAGCTGGTCTTCTTGCTGACCGAATCGGTCACTTTTCCGCCGTGCGCCTCGATCAGGGCTTTGGCGCTTTCACGGCTCAGCGTAGGCAATGTGCCGGTAATCACAAAGGTCATTCCCGCGAAAGGCTGAGGGGGGTTGCTGGTTCCTGATAACTGGTCACTGGTTTGCGGCCAAACCCCCGCCGACTTAAGTTTCGCCAGCAAATCCTGATTGGCGGGGCGGGCAAACCAGTCGACGATTGAGGCGGCGGTATTGGGGCCGAAGCCTTCGATGGCCTGCAACTCGGCGGCGCTGGCCGCGGCCAGGTTCTGCAGACTGCCAAAATGACGCGCCAGATCGCCAGCCGCAACCTCTCCGACGCCGTGAATGCCGAGGGCGATGATCAGCCGATTCAAAGGTTGGGTTTTGGATTCTGCGATCGCGGCCAGCAGGTTGTCGGCTTTTTTGTCGGCGAAACCTTCCAGCGCCAAGAGTTGTTCACGGGTCAATGTGTACAGGTCAGCCACATCGCGCACCAGCCCGATGGCGATCAACTGTTCGACAATTTTGATTCCCAGCCCGCTGATGTCCATTGCGCCGCGCGAGACAAAGTGTTCCAAATTGCGGACGAGTTGGGCCGGGCAGGCCGCGTTGACGCAATACCAGGCCACTTCGCCCTCAAAATGTTCGACAGCCTGACCGCAGGCCGGGCAGACCGCGGGCGGAATGTAAACCGCCTCCGCCCCGGAGCGCGCGCCCACAACCGGGCCGATCACGTACGGGATGACTTCGCCAGCGCGCTTGACCAGCACCCGGTCGCCGATCCGAATGTCCTTCTCGGCGATATAGTCAAAGTTGTGGAGGGTGGCGTTTTTGACGACCACGCCGCCGATTTCTACGGCCTCCAGGACTGCCTTGGGAGTCAAAACGCCGGTGCGGCCGACTTCAACTTCGATATTAAGCAGGCCGGTCGTGA
>JAVEWN010000061.1:0-20942 GCA_034004515.1 Anaerolineales bacterium
CAGTTTATTCTTTCAAGACAATTTGTTAAGGTTCGCTTACCCAAATCCAATGTTAAAAAATCCAGAAAGGAGAAGTACCACCTTAAAGACACCCCTTTTTTTGTCGAAAAACCTTTACCACATCAGATTGCGCATTGAAGTTTCAAAAGTTGATATGTATTTTTGGAGATAGAACAGTTTATCTTTCGCCCATAAACCAGAAGGGCGAACAAAAAGATTATCATTTTCAGGTAATAGAAATTTTTCCATTCCCTTACTCCTCCCCACAAAAGCTATCCCAAATAATCCCTCAACTGCCGGCTCCTTGTCGGATGCCTGAGTTTCCTGAGGGCTTTGGCCTCGATTTGGCGGATGCGTTCGCGGGTGACGTTGAAGTAGCGGCTGACTTCCTCAAGGGTGTGATCCTTGCCGTCGATCAGGCCGAAGCGCAGTTCGAGCACCTGGCGCTCACGTTCTGAGAGCGCAGCCAGGGCGTGCTGAACCTGCTCGCGCAGCATCTCGCGCGCGGCGGCGTCCATTGGCTCGAGCGCGTCGTCGTCCTGAATGAAATCTCCCAATTGCGAAGATTCCTCGTCACCGACCGGGCCTTCGAGCGAAACCGGCTCTTCAGCCGAGCGCAGCACTTTGTCCACTTTGCTGCTGGCGGCTGTCCAGCGCCGTGCAAGGCCTTCTTCGAGCGGGCTGCCTTCGGCCCGGGCGCGCAGGATGGATTGCACGTCGGGCGCGGAGAGGTAGCCCACCTCGAGCGCCAGTTCTTCGGTCGTCGGTTCACGCCCATAGGTTTGAACCAGCGAGCGCTGAATCCGCAAAATACGCGTAATCGATTCGAATAAGTGGACCGGAATGCGGATCGTGCGGGCCTGCTCGGCAATCGAGCGGTTGATCGACTGTCGGATCCACCAGGTGGCGTAGGTGCTGAATTTGAAGCCGCGCCGCGGGTCAAATTTGTTGACAGCCCGCAGCAGACCGAGGTTGCCTTCCTGAATCAGGTCGAGGAACGAGATTCCGCGTCCGAGGTAGCGTTTGGCAACGCTCACCACCAGGCGCAGGTTGGCGCGCACCAAATCCTGGGCGGCTTCGTCGGCCTGCACCCGCACAATTTTCAGATCGAGCAGCAGCTCTTCTTCTTCCGGCAGGTGCTGGTACAAACTGCGCGCGGCCGGGCATGCGTTGCGCTGACGGCAATACTGCATGACCCAGGCGGCCAGGTCTGGCGGCAGCAGATAAAAACCGATGAAAAAATTAAAAGCATTCGCGGCCATATTGTTCCAGAGGACATCGCTGCCCCATTGGCCGTTGTCCAAAAAAGCGCGTAAATAAGAGGGGCTGTCGCTGTGCCAGCCCTGGCGCAGGGCCTGGGCTTCAGCCAGCACCAAAGACAGATCGGGCAGCTGAACTGCCAGGCGTTTTGCGTCTTCTGAAAAACGCTTCCAGGCAATCACCAGATCGTCGATGGTCGAGCGATAGATTTGGGTGGCGCGCCCAATCCCTTTGCGTGGGACATGCCGCTCAAGCCGCTCGACAAAGCGGTGGGCCTCGATCATCGTCGAAAGCCGGAACTCGCTGTCCGAATCGAGCAGCTTGACCTGGCCGATCTCGCGCAGGTAGAGCCGGACCGGGTCTTCAGACAATTCTCCGGTGAGCGCGGGCCGGGTCGCTTCAAGAGGTTCGTCGTCCAAATCAACCGGGTCGTCCAGCGACAGGTCGCTCTCCTCAACGTCGGGCGTGAAGGCATCCAGGTCGTTGGCGGGCGGGATAGGAATGTCTTGGTTTTTGGGCTTGCGTGGCATGTTCACTCCCGGCGGTATTCACTCAAACGTTTTCGAGCCTGGTCGATGGCCTGTAAAACGCGCGCATATTTTTGGGCGGTTTGGTTTAGTTCGCTGGCCTGGCTTTCTTCAGCCAGAAAGCGGAGCTGGTTGACGCTTTCAGCCATCACCGTCCGGCGCATTTGCAGCACCTGGCGGGTCAACTCGTCCAGCAGGCGATCATCGCTGCCTTTTGGGGCGGGCAGGGTCAGCAGTTCGCGATGGGTTTCGCTCAACCCGTCCGCCACCAGCCGCGCATGGACAAAGGCCGTCGTATCGCTTTCGTCCTGCTCGAGCGAGCGCTGAATCAGCGTCAAAATCGACTGATAATCAGTATACTCGAAATCCAACGCGCTGATTGCGCTCAGGCCGGCCTCCTGCAATCGCCGGTCAAGGCGCGGCAGCAGGTCGGGCCGCCGCAAAATATAGCCGAGGCAGGCCGCTTCCATTCTGCGGAAAGGGGAGAGGGCGGCCGCGGCTGGGGTCGATTCTTGGAGCGCGGCCTGTTCGGCCTGTGGGCGGGCAGCGCGGCGCGGCGTTCCACCCGTAACCTTGATCCCGGTCAAGGTGCGTTCGTCAACCTTCAAACGGCGCGCCAGCATCTGACGGTATGAATCGCGTTCGACCGGGTTGGGCAGGTCTTCGATCAGCGCAACCATTTGAGCCGCAATTTCGGCCTTGGCCTTCGGGTCATTCACGTCCCGTTCGGCTACCAGCACATCCAGGACATGCTCGACAATCGGTTTGGCGGCGGCGATCAGGCGCGCCCATTCTGCCGGTTCGCGGGCTACGATTTCGTCCGGGTCGAGGTCATCGGGCATGCTTGCCACGCGCAAATCGGCCTGTAAACGGGCTTCATGCCGCAATAACCCGCGCGCGTCAAATCCGATTTCTTCCTCGCGATCCATCGCCTCGCGCGCGGCGTCCAACCCGCGCAGGACGGCTTTTTGCCCGGCGGCATCCGGGTCGAGGGCCAGCACGATTTTGCGCGTGAAACGTTTGAGCATCCGCAGCTGATCGTCGGTCAGGGCGGTGCCCATCGGCGAGACGACATTTTCATAGCCGGCCTGGTGAACGGCAATCACGTCCAGGTAGCCTTCAACGATCACGGCCTGGTCGGTGGCCCGGATCGGCTTGCGGGCGCGGTCGAGGCCATACAGCAGGCGGCCTTTATCAAACAAGACCGTCTGGGGCGAGTTCATAAATTTGGGAATGTCGTTCGGGTCGAGGATGCGCCCGCCGAAACCGGTCATGCGCCCGTTCTCATCGCGGATCGGAATCATGATGCGGTTGCGGAATTTGTCGTAGTAGCCGCCGCTGTCGCGTTCCGAGAGCAGGCCGACATCCAGCAGGTCTTGTTCGCTATAGCCTTTGGCGCTGAAATGTTTGAGGGTCGCATCCCAGGCATGGGGCGCATATCCCAGGCCAAAGGCTTCGATCGTTTTTAGGGTCAGGTTGCGTTTTACGAGCAGGTAATCCAGGGCGGGCTTGCCGGCCTCGGTTTGGAGCAGTTGGTGACGGTAAAACGTGAGCGCGTCTTCAAGCAGGTTGCGCAAACGCTGATTCTCTTCTTTTTGTTCGGGTTTCTCGGTCTGGAGGCGTTCGAGCGTCACCCCCGCTTTATCGGCCAGCCTTTGGAGGGCTTCTTTAAAGTCGATGCCTTCTTTCTTCATCACGAACTTAAAGATGTCGCCGCCCTCGTTGCACTCGCCAAAACAGCGCCAGGTTCCGGTTTCGGGCCAGATGACGAAGGCCGGCGTGCGGGTGTTGCTGTGAAAGGGACAAAATCCCGTATAGTTGCGCCCGGTTCGGCGCAACTTGACCCCCGACTCGGCGGCCAGCTCAATGATATCGATGCGGGATTTGATTTCGTCTATCGAGGACATGGGTTGAATTATAGACTCGCTTGGGGCGCGATGCAATATGAAAAAGCGCAAAGCGCCGGGAATTTTTGATTGTTCGCCGAAAACTTCACGCGCGAGGCTTGTCTTGATTATAGGCCCACTGCGCCAAAGTGGAAAAAGTGTTTCGGGCCATTCCACCCTATGGTTTTCGCAAAGTCGCTTGACTGTTGGGTACAAACATGGCCTGTCATTGCGAACCCGGCGTTCTTGAGCCGGGTGAAGCAATCTCCTATCCTGTCAGGGGATTGCCACGCCGCGAAAAAACTGCGGATCGCAATGACATTTCCGACTTTGAGAAAGCCATGCATCCCACCAATTGACTGATTGTCGAAAGCCTTAAATTGTTGTATATTTGTGCTGACTTTCACAATCGAATTTTCTTGAAGGAGCAAGCGATGGGAGCTATCGAATTTACCCGCAATTATTCAGATTTAAGCACCAACCAGGGTTTCCAATTTGAGTTCAACTGTGATCGCTGCGGCACCGGCTACCGCACCCGCTTTCAGGCCTCCACGCTGGGGATGGTTTCCGGCGCGCTCGATACGGCCAACAGTCTGTTCGGCGGCGTCTTTGGGCAGGTCGCCGACCTGGGCGAACGCGCCCGTTCGGCCAACTGGGAAAAAGCCCACGACGAGGCTTTCACCAATGCCATGCAAGAACTCAAGCCCGATTTCACCCAGTGCCCGCGCTGCTCTTCGTGGGTTTGCAAAAAAGCCTGTTGGAACACAAAAAAAGGCCTGTGCAAAAGCTGCGCTCCCGATCTGGGCGTGGAGATGGCCGCCGCCCAATCCAGCCGCACGGTCGAGGAAATTTGGGCCCATTCACAGGTTGCAGAAGAAGACCGCTCGATGCTGACCGAGGAAAGCTGGCGGGCGGGAATCAGCGCATCCTGTCCGGCTTGCCATGCGCCTCTCCAAACCAATGCCAAATTCTGCCCGGAATGCGGCGCAAAGATTCAGACCAAGAAACATTGCACCGAATGCGGCGCAGAATTGGCCCCGAATGCCAAATTCTGCGCGGAGTGCGGTACAAAAAACGCGTAAAACTTAGCGGTTTAAACCAGGCTGGGGCGCAATATTCTTGCGCCCCAGCTTTTTATTGCGGCTGAACTTAAAACCCTTCGAGTTTGCTCAAATCGGCAATCCCGTCAGATAAATTGGCAATTTGCCCGACAAGCGCCAACCTGTTTTGCTTGACGGTCTCCTCCTTGTCCATCACCAGCACTTTCTCAAAGAACGCGGTAATGGCAGGGATGAGTTTTTCGACCGTTTGAAGAAACTCGTTCACGGTTGAAGGTTGAACGCTTAAGGTTTGCAGGCTTTCGTACAGCAATTTTTCGGCAGGCTCCTGCAATTTCGCAGCATCCACCTGAGGCCTGACATCTGACACCTTCCCACTTCGCACAATCCGCACGCAACGGGCGTAGCCGTCCAAAATGAGCGACCAATCCGGGCGGCTGACCCATTCAGTCAATTGTTTTAAGGCGCGGATGGATGCGGCCGGGTTGTGAGATTGGGCCGCCAAAACAGCCTCGACCAGGTCGTAGCGGAATCCCGTTTCAGTCAGCAGGACGCGCATCCGACCGGTCAGGAATTCCAGCACCTGGGCTTTGACTTCCGCCGAAACAGGGATCGGCTGCGTTTCAGCAGATTTCTCGACCGCGAGGCGCAGGTCGAAGTCGAGATTGTGTTCGATCAGCGGCTGAACTGTCCCAATCGCGGCCCGGCGCAGGCCAAACGGGTCTTTTGCGCCGGTCGGGGCCAGCCCGGCGGCGAACAGACCGACCAGCGAGTCGATCCGATCGGCGAGCGCCACCACCAGACCGATTTTACTTTGCGGCACGGACTGGTACTGTTCGCCGATGGCGGCGGCCACTTCGGCGTTTTCAGGGCTGCGCAGGGCATACTCGCGCCCGATAATGCCCTGGAGCGCGGTCATTTCTGTCACCATTTGGGTCGTCAGGTCGGCCTTGGCTAAAAACGTTGAACGTTGAATGTTGGAACGTTGAATGTCATTCAGGCTGAGCATGGTGCTGATTTCAGCGGCCAGTTGCAACATCCGTTCGGACTTGTCGTACATCGAACCCAGTTTGGTCTGGAAGGTCAGCGTTTTCAACCCGGCCCGATAGTGTTCGAGCGGGAATTTGAGATCTTCGCGCACGAAGAAGTTGGCATCGGCAAAGCGCGCGCCCAAAACGTGTTCGTTGCCCTGCCGGACGACATCGAGATGCTCTTCATCCCCGTTGCGGATGGCGATGAAATGGGGTAACAACGAATTTTCGATTTTCGATTTTCGATTTTCGATTGGAAAATAGCGCTGGTGCTTTTTCATCGTCCCGATCAGCACGTCGCGCGGCAGATCGAGAAAATCGGGATTGAAAGCGCCCAGGACGGCGGTCGGTTTTTCGATCAGGTTTGCCACTTCGGCCAGCAGTCCCGGATCGATGATGGCTTCCCCGCCGACCGATTCCGCCGCTTTTTTGACCATCTCAACAATCGCGGTTTTGCGCTCTTCGACATCCAGAATGATATTGGCCGCGCGCATACTTGAAAAATACGAATCCGCCGAGGCAATCAGCAGGTCTGGCGAGCCGTAAGGGCGCAGTCCGCGTGAGATTTTGCCAGCCTGGAGGCCGGCATATTCAAACGGGATAATTTGGCCGCCAAGCAGCGCCACCAACCAGCGAATCGGGCGGCTGAAGGCGACCCTGCTTTCATTTCCCGCTGCGCGGGAGGCGGGCAGCCAGCGCATGGTTTTGATGAACGAAATCCCGGCGATCAGGGCCGGCAGGCTCTCAGCCAGGACTTCAGGCGTGGGACGGCCTTTGGATGCGACGACTGCGGTCACATATTTGCCGCCGTCAATTTCTTCGACCCGCAAATCGGCGGGATTGAGGCCGTTTTTCTTGGCAAAACCGATGGCTGCCGGCGTGGCAACCCCGGCAGTGTCGAAGGCGCGCTCGGCGGGCGGGCCTTTGACCAGTTCTTCACGGTCGGGCTGGCCGGGGGCGAGATTCTCTATCAAAACGGCCAGCCGGCGCGGGGTGGCGTGAACCGTCACGCGGCCATGTTCGAGGCGCAGATCAGAGAGCCAGGCCGGGACCCGCTCACGGAGCTGATTAAGCGCATGATCCACATCATTAGCTGGGAGTTCTTCGACACCAATTTCAAGGATGAAGGATGTTGGATGAAGGATGATTTGTGGTGAGATGGTTTTGGTTTCATCCTTCTGCCTTCCGTCTTCATCCTTCAGAAGCGGATATTCTAGCTCTTTCCTCTGTTCCAAATACGCCAGGGCTACTTTGCGGGCCAGATCGCGCATTTTGCCGAAGCTGGCCTGACGCTCGGTTAAGCTGATCGCGCCGCGCGCGTCGAGAATATTGAAGGTGTGTGATGATTTCAGGACGTAATCGTGGGCGGGCAGAACCAGGCCCTGGGCCAGGCAGCTTTCGGCCTCGGCCAGGTAAAGCGCGTACATTTGGCGGGCGCGGGCCACATCGGCAACTTCATAATAGTATTTGGAATGCTCAAATTCTTCGCGGCGGCGGACTTGGCCGTAGGTGATGTCGTTGCCCCAGGGTTCATCCCAGATGCCTTTGGCGTTGTTGAGCGCAATCAGGATGCGGTCGAGGCCGTAGGTGATTTCGACCGCGACCGGGTCGAGGGCCAGGCCGCCGACCTGTTGAAAGTAGGTGAACTGGGTGATTTCTTGGCCGTCGAGCCAGACTTCCCAGCCCAGGCCCCAAGCCGAGATGGCGGGCTGCTCCCAGTTGTCTTCGACAAAGCGGATGTCGTGCTGGCGCGGGTCGATCCCGATTGCTTTGAGCGAATCGAGGTAGAGTTCCTGCGGATTGCCGGGGTCGGGCTTGAGAATGACCTGATACTGGTAGTGCATTTGCAGGCGGTTGGGATTTTCGCCATAGCGGCCGTCATCCGGGCGGACGGAGGGTTCGACATAGGCCACATTCCACGGTTCGGGGCCAAGCACGCGCAAAAAGGTGGCCGGGTTCATCGTCCCCGCCCCGACCTGGGTGTAGTAGGGCTGCCAGATCAGGCAGCCGCGCGCGGCCCAATATTCTTGTAATTGAATGATGATGGATTGGAAGGAATGAGTCATTTTTGATACTTCGCCTTTGCTCAGTACAGGTTTCCGATTTGGTGATTGAGTGATTGGGGATGATTGCTGGGAAAAGATTATACCGTGAAAGCCGGGCCGCTTTACTATACTTTTGTCGGATGAAAGGCAGGCGAGAATGTTGAATCAAATAAATTATAACGATTCGGGAGTCCGCTGGCGCAAGCTGGTGGATGCTGCCTTACGCGGAGAGAAGGTCATTATCGCCAAGGACGGCAAGCAAATTGTGGAACTTGTGGTCATGGCTCCCAGCACTCCCCGCACGGTTGGAAGTGCCAAGGGCAAAATCAGGCTCGCTTCCGATTTTGATGCGCCGCTGGATGATTTTAACGAGTACGCGGCATGAACCTTTTGCTCGATACGCACACTTTTCCATGGTTCATTGCCGGGAACGACAAGCTGACCAAAAAAGCGCGGAAATTGATCGAAGACGAGTCTGACCGGGTCTTTTTAAGTGCCGCCAGTTTATGGGAGTGACCCTTTTGAGCAAGGCCATCCCGCTTCTGAGTGCCGACGAAGCGTTGGACGCCTATGGGGTGGCAAGAATCTGGCGAAAAAGAAAACGCCCGCTTTGCCAAAGCGGGCGTTTTGGCTGCTTGCGTCCAATAGACGCAGGCGGTTTTTTTTAAACGCTCAACTGCTCCAGGATTTTCTTGTGCAAGACGGGGTTGGCGGCGACGACCGAGAGCGGCGGCTGGAAAAAGTTTTCCTGGCCGTAAATATCCGTGACTCGCGCGCCGGCTTCGAGCGCCACCAGCGCCCCGGCGGCCAGGTCCCAGGCTTTAAGCGAGAGTTCCCAGTAGCCGTCGAAGCGGCCCGCGCCCACGTAGCACAAATCCAGCGCGGCAGAGCCGAGTCGGCGCACGCCCTGAGAGTTGAGCGCAAAGTTGGCATAATTTTCGAGATTATTGTGGGCGGTAGTGCGCACATCGTAAGGGAATCCGGTCACGAGCAGGGCGTGACTCAAATCGGCCACTTGTTTGACCTGGAGCGGGCGTCCGTTTAACCAGGCTCCGCGTCCCTTTTCGGCCAGGAACATTTCGTCGCGGCTGGGGTCGTAGACTGCGCCCAAAGTCAACTGGCCGTTGTGCGCGTAAGCGATGGCAACGGAGTAAATCGGCACGCCATGCGCGTAGTTGACAGTTCCATCCAGCGGATCGATTATCCACAGGTCTTGGCTGCTGCCGTTGATCCCGCCGCTTTCCTCAGCCATCACGCTGTGGCCGGGAAAATTCTGCGCGATTCCGGCCAGTATATATTGTTCGGAGCGATGGTCAAACTCAGTTACCAGGTCGATCTCGCCTTTATAGTCGACCTGAATGTCTTGTTCGTAGCCTTCAGACAAAATAGAACCGGCCTGGCGCGCCAGGCGCTCCAGGTCGGCTAAAACGGGCGGATTCGACATTTACTTTTTAAGAACCTTCTTTTCTTCAAGGATGCGATAAATTTCCTGTAACTCGGCCCTGATATTTTCGCGGTCGGCATTGGACGATTCGAGCATGGTTTTGAAGGCCGGGCGTTGTTCTTCGGGCAGGGTCGGGATCAGGCGCTCAATGCGCTGGATCTGGTTGTGTTTGTGGCGCAGTTTTTGTTCGAGGCGCTCACGATAGCCCTGATAAAAGGTCAGGCTGTTGAGCGGTTCTGGCGAAGTGGGCGGCCCCTGGGTCATGATTTCGGCAACGGTCAACAGGAATTCTTCGGTATCGATCGGTTTTTCGATGAAGCGGGCTGCGCCCAGGCTCATTGCAAAACCGCGATCTTCTGGCGTGACGTAGGTTGCGGAGAGGAAAATGACCGGAATGGCGCGCGTTTTGGGGTCTTCACGCAATTTCTGGACGAAGGCGAAACCATCCAATTTGGGCATCAGGATGTCGGTGATGATCAGGGCCGGCTTTTCGCTATGGGCTTTTTCAAGCCCTTCGAGGCCGTTGCGCGCGCTGACCACCTGGTAGCCCTTAAAGCGCAGGGTTACTTCGAGTAATTCAAGAACATTCGGGACATCTTCAACAACGAGGATTGGGCCGGGAGTCATGCGCTTATTTTACACCCTGCCCCTGCTTTCGGCCTTACAACTTAATAACCGATTTGTTGCTGCCCAAAAGTTTAAGCTCAATCAAATGTTTTGGGTAGCAGTCCAACAATAAGTGCGGCGCGTTGGCCCGCTGCCTTGAGCGGTAAATTAAATCGCAGCGGAGCAAAACCGGCAGATTGCAACCGGTTTTACCCCGCTGTTTTCAGGGAATTGCGCGGCCAGGATTAAGGCGCGCCACCCGCTTCAAACTGATCGAACGCATCCAACGCTTCAGAACCGTAGATCGCCGAAGGCCCGCCTCCCATTAAGATGGCAACGCCGATCGCTTCAACGATCTCCGCCCGGCTGGCACCCGCCCGGATGGCATCATGAACGTGGTAAGCAATACAACCATCGCAACGGACGGTGATCGCAATTGCGAGGGCAATCAGCTCTTTCGTTTTGGTACTCAAAGCCCCCTCGTTCAGGGCCTGCTTGTGAAGCTGGCCGAATCCGGCCATTGTATTGGGAATTTCCTTCCCCAAAGCATCCATCAACTTATTCAGATGATTGTAATAGTCAGGGTATTGCTTGCTCATTGGTATCTCCTTTAGAGTATAGAATTAAGTCAGGATTTAATTTTACATTGGAGACTCTGCGATCACATCCATCGACTGGGGGGTGTTTATCTCCGCCACTTGGGGGAGACCCGCTCGAATAATTTATTCAATTTCAAGCGCCATCGCGACCGCTTCGCCGCCGCCCAGGCAAAGAGAAGCCAACCCGCGTTTGAGACCGCGATCGATCAGCGCATGGAGGAGCGTCGCCAGGATGCGCGCGCCGCTGGCCCCAATCGGGTGGCCGAGCGAAATTCCGCCGCCATGCACGTTGACTTTTGCCCAGTCCCAGCCCTGATCGGCCAACTCGGAGCCGTTGGCCAGCATTTGGGCCGCAAAAGCCTCGTTCAGTTCGATTAAGTCTACGTCGGCAAGAGTCCAACCGGCTTTGGCAAGCACTTTGGGAATGGCTTTGGCCGGGGCCGCAAACAGCCATTTGGGTTCGAGGGCCGCCTGCCCATAAGCCACAATCCGCGCCAGGGCCGTCAGGCCGCGCGCTTCAGCGTAGGCCCGGCTGGCGATCACGGCGGCAGCTGCCCCGTCGTTGAGCGTGGAGGAGTTCCCGGCGGTGACGCGCCCATCCGGACGGAAGGCAGGCTTGAGCCTGGACAGCGCTGCGAGCGAAGCATCCCGGCGCGGGCCTTCATCGCGCTCGAAGAGGGTCAGGTCGCCTTTGCGGCCCTTTAATTCTACAGGCACAATTTCTGTGTTAAATTTGCCCGCATCTTGCGCGGCAATCGCTTTTTGGTGGCTGGCCAGCGCAAATTGATCCATTGCCTCGCGCCCGATTTCATATTCTTCCGCAATAAAATCGGCTGAGTTGCCCATGCCCCAGTTTTCAAAAGGGTCCCAGAGACCATCGTGGAGCAGGGCGTCGGTCAGTTGATTGTGACCAAAACGCATTTCCGCGTTGCGCCCGTAGACAAGATAGGGCGCGCGTGACATCGATTCAAATCCGCCGGCCACGAAGAGCTGCCCGTCTCCAGCGCGGATGGCCTGGGCGGCGGCCATGACCGCTTTCAGGCCGGACCCGCAAACCTTGTTGAGCGTGGTGGCGCTGACGCTGGCGGGCAAACCGGCGAAAATGGCGGCCTGGCGGGCCGGGGCCTGTCCCTGACCGGCCTGGATGACGTTGCCCAGCAAAACCTCGTCAATTTCTGCGGGATTTTCCAGCCCGGCCCGTTCGACCGCTGCTTTGACAGCGATCGCTCCCAGGGCCGGGGCCGGGATTCCGCTTAATGCGCCTTGAAAACGCCCGATCGGGGTGCGCACAGCGGAAAGAATAACGGCTTCAGTTTGCTTGGTCATCACTCCTCCTTCTTGAGATTCTTTTGGCGAAGATATTATAACCCGCGGGCGATTGTGATAAGATTCGCCCAATGAAACTGATCCCGCTTTTGCGGGTCACGCTATCGATATTAATCTCTTACGGCTGAAATTCCTGCACAAAAAGCAAGGAATTTAGCACGACGGAACACAAAGTAAGAGCATGTAAGATTTTCCGTAGAGTCCCGTGGTTGGCGTCGCGGTTAAAGGTTTTCTTTTGCGGCTTGTCCGAGTTAGGATTTTCCGCCCTGAGCGGAGCGTTTCTCAGCGCAGTCGAAGGGAGCGTGGTCGCAGGCTGATTTGCAGGAAGATGTCCTTCGACTGCGGCCCGCGGAATCGTGCGGGCCGCCGCTCAGGACGAGGTTGAGAGAATATTTTTTAAATAGGCCAGGGTCAAAGTAGTTCGCCTGGCGCAGCAACTTACATTCTGCAAAGTTTACTATTGATGAGGAGAGCTTATGAAAGAACTTGTCCAAAAAATCGCCCGGGAGGGCAAAAACCTGGGCGGCGGCATTCTCAAAGTGGACGGATTCGTCAATCATCAGGTCGATGCCCGCTTGATGGATTTATGCGGGCGTGAATTTGCGCGCATCTTCAAAGACCTGGGCGCAACCAAAATTCTGACCGCCGAAATTTCGGGCATTGCCCCGGCAGTCACCACCGCCATTCACCTCGGCCTGCCGGTCGTTTATGCGCGCAAGACCAAACCCGTCACCATGCCCGACGAGGTTTTTCTAACCCTGGCCCCTTCGCACACCAAAGGCCGGATGGTGGAGTTGATTATTTCGCCCGAATACCTGCCGCACGGCGAGCGCGTCCTGATCATCGATGATTTCCTTGCCAGCGGCGCAACCATCCTCGGCCTGGCGCGCCTGGCCCAAACTGCCGGAGCTGAAATTGTCGGGATTGGGACACTGATCGAGAAAACCTTCGAGGGCGGGCGCGAGGCGCTCTCCAAACTGGGCGTGCCGATTGAATCGCTGGCAAAAATCTCCTCGCTCGAAGGCGATAAAATTGAATTTGCAGATTAAATGGATTTGCTCTATCGTTGGGCCAGGACGAAACCCGGGCGTTTTCTTATCCAACTGCTTTTTACGCGTCTGACCTTCGCCCTGCCCGTCTCGCGCCTGCGTGAAACCGAAACATTACTGGCCTTTTGGCATCCCAAACCGGCCCATGCGTTTCACGTCATCCTGACGCCGAAACGCCCCGCGGCGACTCTCACCGAACTCGACCCCGCCGAGAGCGCCTTCCTGACTGACCTGCTGAGCGCCGTCCAATCCCTCGTCCACGAATACGACCTGGAAAAAGGCGGATACCGGTTAATCGTCAATGGCGGCCAGTATCAGGATTTTCCGCATTTACATTTTCATTTGATTGCGGATGTTTCCCGGAGCGCGAAATCGGGAGATTTTGCAAAGCTGGCTTAACTTTTATTCCAACGTCAGGAGACGTTGGAGTCCAGGAAGAATATGCACAATTCGATTGCCATTCTCGATTTCGGCTCGCAGTACGCCCAGCTGATTGCCCGGCGGGTGCGCGAGGCTCAGGTTTACTGCGAACTCTTCCCCTGGGACGCGCCACGCGAGAAAATTCTCGCGATTCAACCGCAAGCCTTCATCTTATCGGGCGGGCCGAAATCAGTTTATGAGCCGGATGCGCCCTTTATTCAGGATTTCATCCTCGCAAGCGGATTGCCGATTTTGGGCATTTGCTACGGGATGCAAGCCCTGAGCCACGCCCTGGGCGGCAAAGTCGATCCCTCTGCGCACCGCGAGTATGGACATGCCATCGTTGAGCCGCTGGCGGATAATCCCCTGCTCGGCGGGCAGCCCTTCCAGGTCTGGATGTCGCACGGCGACAAATTGACCGAACTGCCGCCCGGCTTTCAGGCCCTGGCAACCAGCAAAAATAGTCCCTTTGCGGCAATGGCCGACCCGGCCCGCAAATACTACGGCCTGCAATTCCACCCGGAGGTCAACCACACCCTCGGCGGGAGTGAAATCATCCGCCGATTTGTGACTGAGGTTGCGGGCGTTGTGCCAGATTGGACGCCGCAGTCGATCATCGCCGAATCGGTGGCCCAAATCCGGCAACAGGTTGGCGGGGCGCGGGTGCTGGCAGCCGTCTCTGGCGGAGTCGATTCGTCGGTGGCGGCGGCCCTGGTTCAACGCGCAATCGGCGAGCAGTTGGTGGCGGTCTTTGTCGATACCGGCTTGCTGCGTAAGGATGAGGGCGCGCAGGTGGTCGAGGCCTTCCGCAACATGCTCGGCGTCGAATTGGTGGCCGTTCAGGCAGCGGACGAATACTTTTCAGCGTTGGCTGGCATCAGCGAACCGGAAGAAAAGCGCAAGGTGGTCGGCGAGAAGTTCATCCGCATCTTTGAACGCGAGGCAAAAGCCGTCGGCCAGCCAAGATTTTTAGTCCAGGGTACGATTTATCCCGATGTGGTTGAATCGTCTGCGCCGGAGCGCAACAAGGCCGAAAAAATAAAGACTCATCATAACGTGGGCGGCCTGCCGCAGGAGATGCAGTTTGAACTGGTTGAGCCGCTGCGTTATCTGTTTAAGGACGAGGTGCGGGCGGTCGGCGAGGCGCTTGGGCTGCCGGGCGAGATGGTTTGGCGGCAGCCGTTCCCCGGGCCGGGCCTGACCGTGCGCTGTTTGGGCGAGGTGACTCGCGAACGGGCCGAGCGCTTGCGGGCAGCGGACGCCATCTTGATTGAAGAATTGTCTGCTGGCGGCTTGTTGGGCAAGGGAGCCGGGACGAGCCAGGCTTTTGCTGTCCTGCTGCCGGTGCGTTCGGTCGGTGTGATGGGCGACCAGCGCACTTATCAGGAAGCCTGCGCCATCCGCGCGGTGCTGACCGATGATTTTATGACCGCCGATTGGGCCCGGATTCCGTATGAAGTTCTGGCGCGGGTTTCGAGCCGAATTGTGAACGAAGTGCGCGGAATCAACCGGGTGGTGTATGATATTACCAGCAAGCCGCCCGCCACAATCGAGTGGGAATAGGGGTTTTTTGCGGCGCAGGAATGTCATCCGGCGCGCTCGAATTAAGTAGATCGCGGGATAGCATCCCGCTCCGCATGAAGGAGTTACCCTTGTCTGAAGAAATACGCCAGATTAGCCCGCCGCCGATCCATCCGCTGGCCGCTCTTGCCACGATTGCGCTGGATGGCATCTTCTTTTTCTTTTTTATTGAGGCCATTAATCCGTTGGCTGCGCTCGCGATTGGCGCACTTGGTTTTGCGACGACAACCCTGGTGCAGCGTTTCCTGGACAATGACGAATGGGGCCCGGCGATTGCAAAAGGCCTGGCGCTGGGGATTGTGGCCGGTGTGCCTTACCCGGTCGCCGGGACGGCGGTCGGCCTGCCGCTGTTGGCCTGGGCCGGGGTCAGCCGCTGGATGCAGCCCAAGCAGCGCCCCAACAACCAGATTTTGGACGAGGCCCTCCAGCGTCCGCGTCTGGGCAAGGGCGGAGATGAATAAAAAAACGCGCCTGCTGCCTCTCTTTTTGATGCTTGTCCTTCTCAGCCTGGTTCTGCCGCAAGTTTCGCTTGCCCAAAGCCGGAATGCAGCCGTGCTTTACGCAGTCGACAGCGAGCAATTCCCGCTGATTAGCGGTTTGTTGGACGCCTACGACGAGCAGGGGCAGTTTGTGGGCGGGCTTAACCCGGGCAATTTTTCCCTGCTTGAAGATGGACAAACCATTCGTCCGAATCGGGTCGAAGAGCGTCAAATCCCTTTGCAGGTGGTGGTTGCGATCAATGCCGGGCCGGCTCTGGCCGTGCGTGATGGTCAGGGCCTCTCGCGGTACGACAAAGCGGCGGCGGTCCTTGTCAATTGGGCGGCCGCCCGCCCCGCCGATACCCAGGATAATTTTAGCCTGACCTGGAACGGCGGAATCGTGGCCTCGCGCCTGACTCCGCTGAAATGGCGCAACCGGCTCGATTTATTCGATCCGCAGCCGCGCGCCTCGATCCCCAGCCTGGCCGCCCTTTCGTATGCCCTGGACGCCGCCCTCGACCTGCCCACCCCGCCCGGCGGCAAACGCGCCATTTTGCTGGTTTCAGGCCACGCCGAGACTCAGGACATCCCCGCCCTCAACGATCTGACCGCGCGCGCTCAACAAGCCGGGATGCGGGTCTTCGTTTGGATCATCGACTCGAAAGATTTTCTCGTCCACCCCGGCGCTGAAGCCCTGCGCCAGCTGGCGAGCGCCACCGGCGGCCGCAGCCTCGATTTTACGGGCCTTGAAACCATCCTTGAGCCTGAAGAATGGCTGGAGACCTTGCGCTGGGGATATTCCTTTGAATACCAGTCTAAAATTCGCGCCAGCGGAAAGTACAGCCTTTCGGGATTGATTTCGGTCGATGATCTCTCGCTGACCAGCAATCTGGTCGATCTCGATCTGATTGTCCTGCCGCCCAACCCGATTTTGCTCTCGCCGCCCGCCCAGATTGTGCGCCAGAATTTGGAAGATCAGTTCGACATCGAGAACAGCCAGCCTGCCCGCCAGCCGCTCGAAATCCTGATCGAATTCCCGGACGGGCACGTCCGCCCGCTGACGCGGACGGCCCTCTACGTGGACGATGAACTGGTTCAGGAAAACAGAACCGCTCCTTTTGAACAATTTAACTGGGATTTGCGCGGCTACCTGGTCAGCGAAAAACATACCCTGCGGGTTGAAGTCTCTGATTCTCTCGGCCTGACCAGCGCCAGCGCGCCCATCACGGTCGATTTGGTGGTTGTCCAGCCGCCGGGTGGCGCCTGGGGCTTGATTCTGCGCAACCAGGTTGCCCTGGTGACGGCTGCGGTCGTTTTGGCAGGGTTTGTGCTGCTCCTGGTGATTTTCTTTGGCGGACAAAAAACTTTCAGCCGGATCGCTGAGCGCCGCCGTATCCGCGCCCGCCAGCTTGATCCTGTTACGCAGCCTTTACATGCCCGGTTGGAACCGCCCTCCACGCCACAGCCCGCCGCCAAAAATCCTTTTCCGTGGGTGCGGCGCAAGGCCGCTCCGCCGCCCGCTTACCTGGTGAAACTGACCGGGGACGGTCAGCCCGCGCCCGGCAGCGACCCGATCTCGATCTCCGCCCCTGAATTGACGATCGGGGCCGACCCGACCCAGGCCACCAACGTTCTGGGCGACGCCTCGCTTTCAGCCTTGCACGCCCGCATTCAGCGCACTGAAAACGGATTTTTGCTGAGCGACCATCATTCTGTGGCCGGAACATGGGTCAACTACGAGATAATCCCCCAGGAGGGCCACCTTCTTGCGCATGGCGATGTGGTAAACTTCGGAAAATTAACCTACCGCTTTGTGCTTGCAAAATCGCCCAAAGCCCAAAAACCAAAATTGACCCCTCTCAACCCTGAATGATCCGCTCTGATCGCGCTCATCTCTTTGTGGCTGCCCAAAGCCACCCCGGCCAATCTGGCAAGAACAACGAAGATAACTTCGCTGTTTCCGCCTATACGCTCAACAGCCATAACCCGATGCCGGTGGTGGTTGCCATCGTTTCAGATGGGATCGGCGGCCATCGCGCCGGCGAAGTGGCCTCCGCCATGGTGGTCAACGGGATGAGCGAAATGGCCGCCAGCGCCGCGGGCGGTAATCCGCTGGCCCTCTTCCAGGAGAGTTTTTACCGGATTAGCGAGGAAATTTTCAGCGAGGCCGAACAGGACGCCACCCGCCGCGGCATGGGCGCCACCGTTTCGTGCGCCTGGGTGGTGGGCAATGTGCTTTACACGGCCTATGCCGGAGATTCGCGCATTTATCTGATCAGCCAGGGGAAAATCCGCCAGATCAGCCGCGACCATACCTGGGTTCAGGAGGCCCTTGAAAAAGGTGTCTTGAGCAGTTCGCAGATCAAAACCCATCCCAACCTGCACGTTATCCGCCGTTACCTCGGTTCAGAAACGCCGCCCGAACCCGATCTGCGCCTGTTTCTTTCTCCAAATGAGAGCGATGACAAAGCCAAAGCCAACCAGGGATTGATGCTCCAGCCGGGAGATGTCGTCCTGCTCTGCACCGATGGCCTGACCGACCTGGTCAGCGACAGCGAAATTGCCCAAACCTTGCAGGGCAAAACCCTCAACCAGGCCGCCCTGGCCCTGGTCGACCTGGCTAACCAGCGCGGCGGCCACGACAATATCACCACCGTTTTGCTGGGCCTGCCCTTCGACAAAAAGGAGCACAAGCCCGGCTGGCTGATGGGATAAATTTCAGATTCTCAATTTTATGGGGCAGATCGCAGTAAGCGAAAAGCATTTCTTTGGCAGGAATTCGCGCGAATTTTCAGAACTATTTTCGTGATAATTCGTGAAATTTATGTCCTGATTTTGTTATCCGTTATAATCAGACTGTAATTGCCCGAAATCATCGTGTTCTACCAAATCAACCAGTACGGAGAGAACATGCCCACTGGCAACCCGCCCCAGCTTCCCCTGAATGCTGACCAAATCATTAGCGACTACCGTCTGGCCTACCGCAGCCGGCAGGCCTCCGTCATCGGACGCCGCGAAGTGCTGAGCGGCAAGGCCAAATTCGGCATCTTTGGCGACGGCAAAGAAGTTGCCCAGCTTGCGATTGCGCACGCTTTCCAAAAAGGCGATTGGCGCTCCGGTTACTACCGTGACCAAACCTGGATGTTCGCGCTCGGGGTGATCGATATTCAGGCTTTTTTTGCCCAACTCTACGCCCACAACGACGTCAGGCACGAACCGGCCAGCGCCGGGCGCGCCATGAACGGCCACTTTGCCTCGCGTTATATCGCGCCAGATGGTTCCTGGCTTAACCAGTCCGAGTCCTACAATGTCGCCGCCGATGTCTCGCCGACGGCCTCCCAAATGCCGCGCCTGGTTGGGCTGGCCTTCGCCTCCTGCCTCTACCGTCAACTGCCAGAGTTAAAACCCTTCAGCCAGTTTTCAAAAAATGGCAGCGAGGTGGCCTGGGGCACGATTGGCAACGCCTCGACTGCCGAAGGTATGTTCTGGGAAAGTGTCAACGCCATCGGCGTCTTGCAGGCCCCGGCTGTCATCACCATTTACGATGACGGCTACGGTATTTCGGTTCCCAACGAATTTCAGATGGTCAAGGAAAACATCGGCGCCATTCTGAAAGGCTTTGAACGCGACCCAAACCCGCCGCGCAGCACCGACATCGGCTACGACCTGTACTCTGTCCGTGCCTGGGATTACCCGGCCCTGCTCGAAACCTACGCCGCCGCAGGCGAAATTGCCCGCGAATACCATATCCCGGCCATTGTCCACGTCCGTGAAGTCACCCAGCCGCTCGGCCACAGTACCAGCGGTAGCCACGAACGCTACAAACCTGCCGAACGCTTGCAATGGGAAGCCGAAAATGACTGCCTGCTCAAAATGCGGGCCTGGATGATCGAAAGCGGCATTGCCAGCAAGGATGAGTTAAACGCCTGCGAAACGGAAGACCGGCAAAGGGTCGAAGAGTCCCGCAAGGCCGCCTGGCAGGCCTACAACGCCCCGCTCCAGCAAATCCGGCGCGAAGCCGTCGAACTCTTCAACCAAATCCCCTCCGCCAGCGGGATAAAGGAAGATTTATCCAACCTGCCGGTTTTCACCAAACGAGATATTTTTGCCGCCGCCCACGAAGTGTTGCGCGGTGAACGCCCTCACCCGACGCCGGCCCTCCAAAAACTACAAAATTGGTATCACACCCAAAATGCCGCCGCCGCTGAGGCCTTCTCAAGCCACTTGCACAGCCCCTGGGCGGATGCTGCCATCCGCGTGCCGCAGGTCAAAGCCATTTACTCAGACTCTGCCCCCACCCAGACCGGCTTCGAGGTCGTGAATGCTTTCTTCGATGCCGCCTTTGCCCGTGACCCGCGCCTGATTGCCTTTGGTGAAGATGTCGGCAAACTGGGCGATGTCAACCAGGGCTTTCGAGGCTTGCAGGAAAAGTATGGATTTTTACGCGTGATGGACACCGGCATCCGCGAAGTGACGATTTTGGGGCAGGCGATTGGCCTGGCCATGCGCGGGCTGCGCCCGATTTGCGAAATCCAATACTTGGATTATCTCCTGTACGCCCTGCAGCTGATGTCTGACGATCTCGCCAACCTGCTTTGGCGCACGGCGGGCGGCCAGAAAGCCCCCGTCATCATCCGCACGCGCGGCCACAGGTTGGAGGGCATCTGGCACAGCGGTTCGCCGATGGCTGGCATCATCAACCTGGTGCGCGGAATCCATGTCCTTGTGCCGCGCAATCTGACCCAGGCTGGCGGCTTTTACAACACCCTCCTGCAGGCCGAAGAGCCGGGGCTGGTGATCGAGCCGCTCAACGGCTACCGCCTGAAAGAGCGCCTGCCCGACAATCTGGCCGAGATGACGGTCCCGCTCGGTGTCCCCGAAATCCTGCGCCCCGGCGCAGACCTGACCGTTGTGACTTATGGCTCCTGCTGCCGGATCGCCCTCGACGCCGCACAGAAACTCTCCAAAGCCAGCATTGACGCTGAAATTATTGATGTCCAAAGCCTGCTGCCCTTTGACCTGAACGGTGTCATTCTCGAATCACTCAAAAAAACCAGCCGGATTCTGTTTTTGGACGAAGACCTACCGGGTGGCACAACTGCCTACATGCTCCAGCAGGTCATCGAAAAACAGGGCGGCTACTACCATCTCGATTCAGCCCCGCGCACGCTCTCGGCCCAGCCCCATCGTCCAGCCTACGGCTCAGATGGCGATTACTGGTCGAAGCCCAACGCCGAAACGATTTTCGACGCGGTTTACGAGATGATGAAAGAATAAACTGTGGGGCGGATTGATAATCCGCCTCGCGGGATAGCATCCCGCGCTGCACCCTCGATGCGTTTACGAAATGATGAAGGAATAATTTGTGGGGCGGATTGATAATCCGCCTCGCGGGATAGCATCCCGCGCTACGCATCGCCGCCGAAAAACTTGGTTCGGTGGGCGAAAAGCCCAACGCCGAAAAGAATAAACTGTGGGGCGGATTGATAATCCGCCTCGCGGGATAGCAACCCGCGCTACGCAACGCCGCTGAAAAACTTGGGTCGGTGGGCGAAAAGCCCGATGCCGAAAAGAATAGTCTGTGGGGCGGATTGATAATCCGTCTCGCGGGATAGCATCCCGCGCTACGCA
>JAVEWN010000163.1:0-4329 GCA_034004515.1 Anaerolineales bacterium
GCGCATGAGCAGCGCATCTTCTTCCATGAGCGGGCTTTCACATAAAATTCGGCCGCCTGCGTTGAATGCGCGCAAGGCCCGGAAAAGACCCTCCATGTCGAAATCAGATTCGGAGATCGGCAGGTGATTCCGCTCGCCTTTTGGCCCGTATTCGATGCCCGAAAGGTGGATGTGAAGCTGCCCAAGCGCCGCATCACCGCCCAGAGCTTGAGCGTACTGCTCCAGCCGGACGCTCCACTCCTCGTAAGAGTTGAGGCTGCCGTCGCCGGGCCGGGCGTGCAGGTGGGCAAAGTCCAGGCAGGGCAAAACGCCATAGATCTGACGGGACATTTCGAGCGTGTCTTCGAGCGAGCCAAGCATGGCGCTTTTGCCCATTGTTTCCGGGCGCAAAATGACCGGGTTGTCTGCGGCGCGCAGTTCCTCCAGGCAGCCTTGCAGGCGCGGGATGGCAACTTTCAGCACGTCGGCGGCTGGTTGCGCAAAATAAGAGCCGGGATGAAAAATGATGTCGCTGGCCCCGGCCAGGTTGCCGTAATGAGCGGCGTCCATCAGCCTTTGACGGCTCTTGGGCCATTCCTGCGCGTCGGCGTTCAGGTTGATAAAGTAGGGAGCGTGCACACTCAGGCCGACATCTTGGGCGACGGCGGTTTCTTTGATCCGGGCGCAGGTCTCGACCGAGACACGCACCGATTGCACCCAGCCCAGTTCGAGCGCATCCAGGCCAATTTCACGGCTGAAGAGGATAGCCCCGACCGAGCCGCCCGGCTTCTTGGGGGTTTTGATGGGGGAACCGACGGTTCCGAAGCGGAATGAGCCATTCATGTTTTGTCCTTCCCGAAGTTTTTATTGCCAGCCCAACAGCGCGGCCAGCTTTTGCCAGAGCGGCGGCCCCATCACCAGCAAGCCGATCAGGGCCGCGCTCCCGGCGGCGGCCAGCACCGCTGCCGCGCCGGCGTCTTTGGCGGCCCCGGCCCGCCAGTTTTGGTGCGGGCTGACCAGGTCTACCACCGATTCGACGGCCGTATTCATAAATTCTGCGGCCCAGACCAGCCCAATCGCCAGGATTAACAAGGCCCAATCTTGGGCCGAAAGGGAGAGCCAGGTTGCCAGGCCAATCACCAGCAGGGTGGCCCCGCTGTGAATCCATGTATTGGGCTGAGTGCGCAGCGAATAAACTCCGCCCCGCAAGGCGTGCCGGAAAGATTTAACGCGTTGGACAATGAATTTTTGCATGGAGGGTTTTACGCTTCGCGGATTTCGATTGCGCCCAGCCCCAGATCATTTAAAATCTCGGCCTGGGCCTGCCACATGCGCGTCTTTTCTTCGGCTTCGGCGTGGTCATGTCCCAGCAGGTGTAAGACGCCATGCACGACCAGCAGTTGTGTTTCGGCCTCGAGCGCGTGCCCGGCTGCGGCGGCTTGTTGGGCGGCGCGCTGCATTGAAATTAGGATATCTCCCAGATACGGGCAGCCCGTTTCGGGGTCGATTTCGTCGGAGGGGAAGGAAAGCACGTCGGTTGCGGCGTCTACCTCCAAATAATCCCGGTTCAGGGCGCGCAGTTGTTCGTCATCACTCAAAACCACGGTCAGGAGGCCGTTTTCAGGCGCGGATTGATGCTTGAGCGCAGCCTGGGCGGCTTTTTCAACGCAAACAGACAGTTCTGGGGGGATCGAGTCGGATTGGTTTTCGATAAAAATCATGGCTTTTCGTTTTTCTGGGTGGCAACATCCTGAATGGCGCGCACTTCCGCCGAGGACGGATAGGCGATCCGCGGGTGATAAAGCCCCGTCAGGGTCGAGACGAAGGACTCGGTGATCAGCGTCAGGTCTTTCAGCGTGAAGCGGGTTTCGGCCAGCTGGCCTTCTTTTTGGCAAAAATCGATGGTTTGCTGGACGATTTTCCGCAGCTCTTCCTCGGTTTTGGGACGCATCGAGCGTGAGCGGGCCTCGACGCCATCGGCCAGCATCAGCAGGGCGGTTTCGCGCGAACGGGGGGAGGGGCCAGGGTAACGGAATTTACTCTCATCCACTTGCGAGGCGTCATCTCCGGCGGCTTTGACAGCTTGCATGTACTGGTAGCGTGTAATCAATGTTCCGTGATGTTCGCGCATAAAATCTTGAATGCGTTTGGGCAGGCGGTGTTTCTTCGCCAGGGCAACGCTGTCGTTGACATGTTGGATGATGGTTTGGGCCGCGTCATAAGGATTAATATCGTCGTGCGGGTTGAGGTTGTCGGGGAGTTGGTTCTCGATGAAAAAGGCCGGATTTTTGGCTTTGCCGACATCATGATAGAGCACGCCGACCCGCATCAGGAGGGTATCCATGCCCAGCCGTTCAGCGGCCTGTTCTGCCAGGTTCGAGACTTGCAAACTGTGCTGGTAGGTTCCAGGGGCATTCCGCAATAAATATTGCAAAAGCGGCGCATCCGGGCGCGAAATTTCCACCAGGCGCAGGGGAGTGGTTAGCCCCAGGAATTCAGCCAGCAGATATTGGAGCATGAGGGCCAGGCTGGCTGAGAGCAAACCCATCAGGAGGGCCGCGCCGATTAATTGGAAAAATCCGAGTATGTCGACTTCGGATTGCGGCATCCGATAGGCCACCAGGGCGGAGATTCCGCTGAGGGCGGCCACAAACCCGGCCCAGATGAAGGTCCCAAAGCGTTGGGCCTTGCCGAGCGAGAGAATGCTGATGAGCGAGGCAAACATGAAGTAAAACGTCAGATCGAAACTGTTGCTCAGGTTGTAGCCGGCCAGGACACTCAAAATCAGCGAGAGCAGCAAAGCCCCGCCCGGCCCAAACAGAGTCGCAATTAACAATCCAAAGGCGGGAATTGGGAAAAAGTAAGGCACCAGCGTCCGGGAAGGGATCAGCAGGCGCGCCATCAGCAGGAAAAGCAAAAAAAGGATCGCAATCAGGAGCAGGCTGCGGCCTTCATTGTAGTAGTAAGGCCGGCGGCGGTAGTAGTACAAGCCGATGAAGACCATTGCAACCGTCACAAGCGCGCCCGAGGAAAGATAATCCATGGTGGGGTTGCCTGGCTTGATCAATTCCAGGTTGCGCAGGGCTTCGATATTGGCTTCGGTCAGCACCGCGCCGCGCTGGACGATCATTTCTCCGGCGACGTAGGTTTGGGTAATCGGCTGAACGGCCTGGCGGGCCTGTTCACGCGCGGCGATGGTCTGTTCTTCGCTGAAAAAACTATTGGTGACGATAAAGGGCGAGACCAGTTCCACGACCAGGTTGGTTTGGTCCTCGTTAAGCGAGAAGCTGACCAGCCCCGGAATGCTCTGACGGGTGCTTTCAAGGCTGCGTTCGCGGATCGGGTTGCGGAACATGCGCTCAAGCAGCGAGATGGCTTCATTTTGGGCGGCAGCCCAGCGCACATCGCTCATCGCGAGCAGGCTGTTGAGGGCCTGTTCGCTTAAGCTGACATCTGCCAGGGCGGCCAGGCTGGCCCGTTTATCGGCGGGCAGGGCATTCGGATCGTCGCGCACGGCCTGGATGAACTGTAAAGCGGCCCGCAGTAATTCCACCTGGCGGCGGGCGATGACCCGGTCTGGCGCGCTGTAGATATCCGCAATATTGGTTTCTTCTTTGCGGCGGGCCTGTTCGGTGCGCACCTCGCTGATATATTCGGCGTTGCGCGGGGCCTGATAATCTTGCGGGGCAACCTGCCCGGCCTGCAACGCAACCGCATCCGTTTTTAGCGTAATCGGCGCGGTTAAAATCGCGTAGGCTGACAGGCTGCTCAGCACGAGCAAGGCCAGGGCCAGAATGTCGTGGCGCGGAATTGTGCTCCACCAGCCGCTTTGCTTCTTTGCGATCATCCGTTCAACAACTCTCGCACGGCGGCGCTGACCTGGTCTCCAGGCGCGCGCCCGCCAATTTTGGGCAGGATCGCCTTCATCACCTTGCCTAACTCGGCTGGGCTGCTGGCCCCGCTTTCGGCAATCGCCTGGCGGGCCAGTTCGCGCAGTTCTGCGGCGCTGAGAGCCTGCGGCAGGAAGGCGCTCAGAATCTCGATCTCGGCCTGGGCGGCTTGCGCCAGGTCGGGCCGGGAGGCTTTCTGGGCCTCGTCCAGTGCTTCGCGGCGCGATTTGACTTCTTTTTGCAGGATGGCCAGCACGGCGCTTTCATCCAGTTCGATGCGTTTATCGACTTCGACCTGTTTGATGGCCGCCAGTACCATCCGCACGCTGTTTTTGCGGGTTTCATCGCCGCTTTTCATGGCGTCTTTCAGGGTTTGGGTGAGTTGGGTTTTGGTATCCATAGTTAAACGATTATAACGGTTTCTGGCTTGTTGCAATATTAAGGATTCGTTTGAGTTGGG
>JAVEWN010000062.1:0-20666 GCA_034004515.1 Anaerolineales bacterium
TTCGATGAACGGAACCATTCTGCTTTCTGCGATGGCCGGATTTGTTGTCTCGGTAGAGACGAATAGCCTGGTGCTTGGCTTCCTCGCCGGAGCGCTGGTCGGCGCACTGGTGGCGGCGAGTGTCGCCTTTTCATCGATCACGCTCAAAGCCTCACAAGTTGCGATCGGTTTCGTGCTGGCGATCACTTGCCGCGATCTTTCTTATTTCCTCGGCAACCCCTACATGGGACAGGTTGGCCCGCGGATGGGGCTGTCGCCGATCCCCGGCTTGAGTCAAATCCCCGTGATCGGGCAGTTACTCTTCCGGCACGATGTCATGACCTATCTCTCTTTCATTTTGGTTTTCGTTGCCTGGGTTTATATCTTCCGCACCCGGCCCGGCTTGATGCTTCAGGGCATTGGCGAACGCCCGGCAGCGGCTTTTGTGCGCGGCGCAAACGTCAACCGTCTACGCTATATCTATGTCATCCTCGGCGGCGCGCTGATTGGCCTGGCCGGCCCGATGTATTCGCTTTCGGTCAAAGCGGGTTGGAAGGGCACCATCTCCGGGCTGGACGGAATTGGCTGGATCGCGCTTGCCATCACCATCTTCGGCGGCTGGAATCCGATGCGGGCAGCCTTTGGGGCTTACCTGTTCGCAATTCTGCAATGGTTGGGGCTGGTCTTGCAACCGATGCTGCCCAGCATTCCCTCCCAGGTTTTACAGGTAGCCCCCTTCCCGCTCATGATTCTGACCCTTTTATTGGTCAATATCGGCGATACCGAATGGGTGGCGCGCATGTTGGCAGGCCTGCCTCAAAACACCCGCCACAGCCTCGAAAAACTGATCCGCACGCTGCAAGCCAAACCCCCGGCTTCGTTGGGGGTCCCGTTCGATTCGGAATAAAAGTAGATTTCGATGATTCAAAAAACTTCCGCTGAAATTGCCAGCGGAAGTTTTTCTTTTCTAAAAAAACCTGCCCGGGGGGCCTACGGCTGTCGAAACTCGAGGCGAATACCCCCCGCTATTTCGCCAGAATCAAGGCTGCAAACGGAGGTTTGCAAACCGGAAATACGGGTCACGCCGCTGCTCAAGCTCAAGACATATTCCACGCCAGGGGTCATCTCAAAATCAGCATAACCAAAGCCCAGTTCTGGTTTCAAACCGGTAAAGAAGGTTTCTGCGCCGCCCAGCCAGGTGATTGTAATCTCAATTCCCGAAGCGGGGTTGCCGGAGGCATCTTCAAGCACAACCTGCAACAATGCTGGATGGTTTCGGTCGCAAAAAGTGGATTGTTGAACCAGCTGAAAAGGCTGGCCGGGCGTCGCCGTCGGGGTCAGGGATGGTTTTCGGGTGGCGGTTGCAATCGGGGTGGCAGAACGGGGCGGGGTGCGGCTCAAGGTCGGGCTGGGCCGGCCAGGGCGCAAGGTGGGTGTTTCGGTCAGGGTCGGCGGCAGCGTCTGGGTTTCGGTCGGGTCGAGGATCGGCTCAAACGGAGAAGTTGGGTTGGTTGGGGCCAACGTAACCAGCGCCAGACTGCCCGGCGTTGGCGTCGAACTGAAAACAACCTGCTCTGTCGTGGCCGGGTCAGGCCCAGCGGCTTGCGGCGAGGTCGCTGCCGGGTTCTGCAATACTTCAGCCAGGTCTGCCACAACCCGCACCACGCTGATTGGCGCATCGCCAGACAAGAGTCGTTGGGCCTGCTCTCCAAGCGCGGCGGCCGGGTCAGGGTCGCCAAGCAGCGCCAGGCGGGCGCGGGCGCGCTCCAGGTTAGCGCTTGTCCGGTAAGAAGCTGCGATCAAATAGCGGTACTCATCTTTGAAATCGGCGCGCAGGCTGGCGGGGGTTGTGTCGACATATTCAAGCGGGGCCACCAGCCAGGCAAAAAGGATGCCAAGCACCAGTCCAATCAGCAGGCCGGTCAGCAGATACCAATATCCACGGTTTTCGTTCATGGCGTGGCTCCACCGGTATCATAAATTTGCAAGGCAGCCGCCAGGTTCTGGATGAGGAGAATATCTTGGGCAGCGTATTGATTGGATTGAGCAAACTGCAAAGCCTGCAAGACAATTTGATAAGGCGGGCTGGCACTGCCCAGCAGGGCCAACCTGCGCAGCGCCAGGGCAGGGTCTTGCTCGCTCTGGTAAATTTCGGCCACCATCAAAACATAGTCGCTGCGGTAATCGGCGCGCAGGGAATCGGGCGATGTATCGACATACTCGACCGGGCTGATGACCCAGCCATACAGCAGCCCAAGCCCCAAACCGGCCAGGATCGAGAAAAAGAAAAATGCCCATCGTTGTGGAGACATGGGATGTATTTTGCCATAGAGCCAGGGCCGGCGCAAGCCCAAAAAAGAAACCGGACAACAGTCTTGCAACTGTTGTCCGGTTTGCGGATGAAGTTTGGGCCTACTGGATCGGCAGTTCAGGATCGGTGGGCACGTATTCCTTCCAAACATCATAGGTTTCGATATCGGCTTCAGCCCGGATTCCTTCGAGCCAGGCGCTGAAGGCTTCGTCTTTCAACTGGCTGTAGCGCTGATCGTCGATCCGGCGCATTTCGCGTCCGAGAACGCGGATGATGTGCCAGCCAAATTGGGTTTGAACCGGCGCGCTGACTTTAGCCTGTTGCAGCGCAAAAGCAGCTTCTGTGAATTCAGGCACAAAGCCGGCGTTACGGCCGTTCCAGCCCAGGTCGCCCCCGTTTTGAGCATTCGAGGCGTCTGTAGAATATTGGGCCGCCAATTGGCCCCAATCTTCGCCGTCGGCAAGCCGGGCCAGGATTAGGTTGGCAAGCTCTTCTGAATCGACCAGAATATGCTGGATCCAGATCTGCTCCTCCAGCGGTTTTACGTCGGCTGTGATCACTTCCAGCAATTTTTCACGCAGATAGAGGGTTTCAAAGAAATAGCGGTATTCTGCGGGTTTTAACTGGGTATTCGTTTCGAGATCGGTCAGCGTTTCGTTATAGCGCGTTTCGAAGCCTTCCAGGGTGTAAGGCGTTGCAGAAGGGAGCGGGGTCGCTTCGGGGCCTTGGGTCGGGAGAGGGGTCTCGGTCGGGGCAGTGGTCGGGGTGCTGGTCAGGTCGGGCGTGGCGGTTACGGTAGCGGTGGCAGGCCCCGGGGTGGGGGTGATCGTCACCAAAGCCAGTTGGGTGGGGTTAAGCTCGGGCAAAACAAAGGGCGTGCTGCTCGGAGCGGGCGTGGGGGTGCCATCCGCATAAAAACCGAACTGCTGCTGAATGTAAAGTTCCAGCGCATCCTTGTCCGGCTCAATTCCCATTTTCTTGGCTTCCTGGCGAATCAAACGTTCATCGACCAGGGCATTCAAAACGTCTTCGCCAACCTTTTCGGGCTGTTGCAGTTGTTGAGAAATATTTTGCAGAATGCCGCCAAAGTTCGGTTCGTTAAACGGGTCTTCAGCGCCAAACATCTGGGCAAACTGGTAGTATTGGGTGAAGTTGTTGATGAGTTGGATGCGCTGAAGCCGGACTCGCCCCTGGAACTCGTGCAGCGAGATACGATCCCCATTGACGTTGGCAACGGTGCGCTGGGACAGGAAAACGGTTGTGCTCAAAATGCCATAGATCACCAGCCCGATCACTACCACCACAATCGCAAGAGCGACATATTGAATGGCAAGGCTTTGCCGGCGGACAACCTCGGCATGGGCGACATGCCTTTTGTTGATGATATTCTTATTTTTTGCCATAGTATTTACATAATTTCGGGGCATGGGGTTGGTTCCCATGCCCCGCTTTTCTGTTAGTCATCCCTGCCTTGGTACACAAAGGGCAGGAGTGCAATTTGCCGGGCGCGCTTGATGGCAGCCGCAATTTCGCGCTGGTGTTTGGCGCAGGTGCCCGTCTGGCGGCGAGGGCGGATTTTGCCGTCCTCTACGATAAAGCGCCGCAGCATGTCGGCGTTTTTATAATCAATTACGATGTTTTTGTCGGCGCAGAATTGGCAGATTTTAGGCCGCGAGAAATAGCGACGCTCTCCGCTCTGGCCGGACTCATTGTTACGCATGTCATTGTTACGCATGTCATTCATGGACGTTTTAACTCCGTGTCCGAAATTTAGAAGGGAAATTCATCTTCGTTTGTTGAGGATTCTTCAGGGGCGTCCTGTTCGCTACTCTGGTGGTTGGAATCGCGGCGTTCGCCCAGCATCATCATTTCGTTGGCAACAACTTCTACGCTGCTGTGCTTATTGCCTTCCTTGTCATCCCAGCGACGGGTCTGAAGGCGGCCTTCAATGTAGACTTGTTGGCCTTTGATAAGATACTGTTTGCAGATCTCGGCCAGGTTGCCCCAGGCGACGATATTGAACCATTCGGTTTCAGTATGTCGCTCGCCATCGACTGTGTTCCAGGAACGGCTGGTCGCAACCGTGAACGTAGTCACCGGTCGGCCTGAAGGGGTATAACGCATTTCGGGATCGCGTCCCAGATGGCCGATAATCATCACTTTATTTAAACCACGGCTCATTTTTTCTCCTCACAAGACGCAGGGTACTTTTTTTAAGTAAAACTACGCAACCAGGGTAATCATGGAGCGCAAGATGGACTCCTGGAAGCGCATATTGCGTTCCAGTTCTGCGATTGCGGCGGGGAGCATGTTTAAATTGAACAAGACATACTGGCCTTCGCGCTGTTTGCGAATCTGGTAAGCCATACGACGACGGCCCCAGACATCGGTATTCTCGATGCTGCCGCCGGATTCGCCAATCCAACCACTCACCTTTTCAACAAGACTTTTAAACGCGGTCTCATCAAGATCGGGGTGGATGATACAAACCAATTCATATTTACGCATAGCAGGGAACCTCCTTTCCTCGGGGTTGCCCCCGGTCAACACCGTCGGTGAGCCAGGGGCGGAAAGCACCCGCCTTGATGGCGGGTGAATTAATGGGCAAATTATAGCACAGGATGGAATTTTGGGAGCGCCGGTTTTGATTTTTATTATGGCTCTCATCAAATTAGTGGCAGGTTTCGCTTGTAAAAACAAACCATCGAACCGCGAAGCCGCCAAGAACGCGAAGTTTTTAAGGTTTTCTGAGCGTGCTTTGCGCGCTTCGCGCTAAGAATCTGAACAAATTGCACTCTGACTAAAATTTCGCCTCACAGAAAGTTGCAAAATCAGGCGACATTCCCTCATAAATCTGGGGAGAACCATATTTATCACCAAAATTCCAGGCAGAGATGACCCGGCGGCAGAGTTGTGCTAAAATAATGCTGTGAATACAAAACTTTCCCCCCTCCACCCTAACCGGGTCAGTTATCTCAAGCATAAGCGCGAAACCAATCTTCAGATTTTGCTGCCGATTCTTTTGAGCAGTTTGCTGATGGTGGGGTTGTTCGCGCTGATATCTTATTCAACCTTTGCCCAAAACGGTGACGTTGCACGTTGGGCCGCCATCTCAACCATCTGGATCGTCATCCCGCTCATGCTCTTGCTGCTGGTCATCCTGGCCCTCTTGGGCGGAATGGTTTACGGGATGCAAAAACTTCTTAAAATCACCCCAGATTACAGCGGCCTGGCCCAGCAATATGCGCTGATGATTACGGCCAAAACCCAGGAATATGCCGCGGAAATCAGCAGCCGGGTCATCCGCTTTCGAGCGTGGACCGATACCATCCAAGCCTTTTTCAAGCGTAATTGACGCTTCATCTACGGAGGACAAAAATGTCAAAAAATACAGCAATCGTCAAAAGTTCCGACTCGCGCATTCTGGTGGGCGGCGCAGTGATTGGGGCCTTTACCGGCCTGATTGCGGCCACGCTGCTCTCACGCCAGGCCGAGAAAAACCAGCGAGAGAGCCTGCTAAGCACCAACGAAGGCATCAAGATCGGGCTGTTGGTTTTTGGCTTACTGCGCGCCATCACCGCCATCGGGGACGACTGATCGGCCTGACAGGCGCAAAACGATCAAGTTCAGCCTGCAAACTAGGCATTCAGCCCCAACCAGGCAAAAAGACGACCGGGATATTCCTCCCGGTCGTCCTTTTATTTGCAAGGAGCAAGCCGGCTTACGTAAAAAATCCGACGGCCAGCACGCCCGGCCCGGCGTGGACTCCGATGGCAGCCGGCAGGTTGTAGATGGGCGGAGGCTGAATGCCAAGCCGGGCAGCGAACGCCTCGGCCAGGGCTTGTGACTCGGCCAGCGCGCCGAGGTGCATCACAGAGAGATGGGCCTGGGCAGCGCGGCCGGCCTGCTCGCTCACAATATCCAGCAGGCGCGCCAGGGCCCGTTTTTTGGTGCGTTCCTGTTCATAAGGCTGAATCTCGCCATCTTTGACTTGCAAAATGGGCTTGACCTGCAATAGCTCGCCGAGCAACGCCTTCGCGCCGCCAATCCGCCCACCTTTTTTGAGATACTCGAGGGTATCCACCAAAAAGTAGGTGTGCTGGTTGGCAATCATGGCCTCCAGCCGCGCCAGGACAGACTCGGCCTGGGCGTCCTCAGCGGCCCATTCAGCGGCCAGCAGGGCAAGGGTGGCCGCGTTGCCGGTTATCGTGCGGGTATCGACAATTTCGACGGTCAAATCCGGGAAATCGGCGGCAGCGCTCTGGGCGGAGCGAATCGTCCCGCTCACGGCTGCGGAGGGCGCAATCACCAAAACGGTCTGGCCTTTGTCTTGGGCGTCCTGAAAAATGGGGTAATAGAGCGCAGGCGGCGGGGCGGCGGTCTTGGGCAGAACGGCAGAGGCCTTTAGTTTTTGGACAAAGGTCTCAGGGTCAATTTCGCTGTCATCCCGGTAAGAATTTTCGCCAAAGACAACAATCTGGGGGACGATGGCAATTCCGCGTTGACGCGCCAGTTCCAACGGCAGGCCGCTGGTGGTATCCGCAACAATTTTCAGCATTGTTACTCCTTTTTCAGGTGGACAGGCTTGCCGGTTTCCGCAGATTTGTAAAGCGCCAAGATTGCGGCAACGTTGGCCCGGCTGTCGGCCAGGGAAATATGAGGGGCCTTGCCCAGCAAAATGGCATCGGCCAGGTCTTCGACCTCGCCCAGGTACAGGTTTTGGCCCTTAATTTCAATTGTTTTGGTTTTGCCAGCGCGAATGAGCAAAATTTCAGGCTTTTTGCCGGCATGAAAAGGAGTGGGAATTGCGAGCGAACCCGATTCGCCAACGATTTCAATCGAGGCGCGCAAAGGCCCGCGGAATCCGCAATCGAATTGAGCGTGGATCTCGCCGGGGAAGAGCATTTGGCCGCTAAAAAACTCGTCGACACCGCTCTGACCCTCAACCTGCCAGCCAAAGACCTGGAGCGGTTCCAGCCCAAGCATGGCCCGGGCGTAGCTGACGGGGTAACAGCCCACGTCCCAGAGTGCGCCGCCGCCCAGGGACGGGTCGAGGCGGTAGTTGCCGGGCCGATTCAAGGGGAAGGTGAACTGGCCCTTGATGGTCAGAATCCTCCCCAGAACAGCGTTATCGAGCAGTTCCTTGACCTTTAACGTCTGCGGGTGGGTGCGATACATAAAGGCTTCTGCCAGGATTTTGGCACTTTTTTCGGCGGCTTCGGCCATTTGATCGACCTCGGCCAGGGTCAGCGCGAAGGGTTTTTCGCACAGGACGTGTTTTCCGGCTGCGAGGGCTTTGATCGACCATTCGGCGTGGAGATGGTTGGGCAAAGAGTTGTAGATGACATCGACTTCAGGGTCGGCCAGCAGGGCTTCGTAACTACCATGCGCGCGCGGAATATGATGCTGAGCGGCGTAAGCCTGGGCGTTTTCGAGGCTGCGCGAGGCGACCGCGAACAAAGTATTGCGCTTCGATTTGGCCAGCGGTTTGAAGAGCGCGGCGTTGATTTTGGCGGTAGAGAGCAGCCCCCAACGGAGTTTTTCGGTCATCCTGAAGTCCTTTCTGTGTCTGAGGTATTTTACACTGAATAAAAGAAAATCCAAAAAGATGGGCAAAAGAAGCAGGCAAGCATGAGCCGGGCATTATAATTCAGCCCCGTTGGAAAAGAATTTTCGGACTCATCCGTTCAAAGAAAGCCCGCTTCGTGCCATCAAACGCCCCGATCGACCGCCGCAAGGCCATCCTGTTTTTGATTATCGCCGCTGTGCTTTGGAGCAGCAGCGGCATTTTGATTAAAGTCCTGCCGTGGAGTCCGGTGGGCGTATTGGCCGGACGCAGTATTTTCTCGAGCCTGGTCTTTCTTTTGTATCTGCGGCGCTTCCCTTTTCGCCCAACGCGCTGGCAGTGGCTGGCCGCCGGCAGTTACATCCTGACCCAATTTCTGTATATTTCATCGATGCGGCTGACGACGGCTGCCAATTCCATCTTCCTGCAATACACTGCGCCGATCTACATCATCTTTTTAGGCTACTGGCTGCTGCGCGAAAAACCGTCGCGCGCAGACTGGGTCTCGATGATCATCATCTTTGCCGGGTTTGGGCTGTTTTTCGGGGATAAAATCAGCCTGGACGGGTTTTATGGCAACTTGCTGGCCGCCCTGAGCGGCGTGGCGCTTGCCACGATGACGGTTGCCCTGCGCGCCCAAAAAGACGGTTCCCCCGCTGAAAGTTTCCTGCTGGCGAACGTCATCAGCGCGGTTTTTGGGTTTTATTTCGTCTGGCAGGAACCCTGGACGGTCATCAGCTGGGCCGGGATCGTCTACTTGGGCGTTGTCCAGATCGGATTGTCCTTCCTGCTCTATTCCATTGCAATCAAGGTCATTCCGGCGCTTGAAGCCACCCTGATTGGCACGCTTGAGCCAATTCTGAATCCGATTTGGGTTTTTCTCTTCATCCGCGAAACCCCCGGCCCGTTGGCCCTGATCGGCGCGCTGGTCGTGCTGGCCGGGGTGACGGTTAGCGCAATTGCCGGGGCACGGGTAAAACCTGTCAAAAGCGGTTAAGGGAGGCCGGCACAGATCCGGGCCACCTGTTGGTCAAATTCTGGGGCTGGGGTTCTCCCCCAGCCACTCCCGGACAATTTTTCCTGCCCATTTTCTTTTGAGTTTTGCAACCACCGCCTGCATTGAAAGTTGTGCGCTTAACCAATCGCCCTGAAAATCGACGAAAAGGCCGGGCAACGGAAAACGGATAACTGGCTGTGGAGCCTGGCGCTGATTTAAAAACTGCCGTGACCCTGCTCGGCATCCTGCGCTTCGCGCAGCAATTCGACCGCGTGCGGCAGAACCAGCCCAATCACGCGAAAGTTCTCCAGCGCGGCGCGCGGGCTGCCCGGCAGGTTGACAATCAAAGCAGCCTTGCGAATCCCTGAAACTGCCCGCGAGAGCATGGCGTGGGGGGTGATTTTCAGGCTGGCGGCCCGCATGGCTTCCTCCAGGCCCGGAGTCAGGCGTTCGACAACCTGGCGGGTCGCTTCGGGGGTCACATCGCGCGCGCCAAAACCGGTTCCGCCCGTCGTCAGGATGACATCCACCTGACCAGAATCGGCCCAGGCCGCAAGCGTTTCAGCAATCTGGCCGATTTCATCGGGGACTATCCGCACAAAACCAACCTGCCAGCCGCAAGATTCAACCTCGCTCCGCAAAGCCGGGCCAGAAAGGTCTTCCCGCTCCCCCGTAAAAGAGCGGTCTGAAACCGTCAGGATGGCAATTTGAATGGACATCAGGTTTAGGGGAGGTTTTTGCCGAACAGGTGCATTTTCATTTCTGCCCAGCCGCGCTTCTCGTAAAAAGGAATCACTTCTTCATTTTCGTCTGTAACCATTAAATAGGCCCTCAGGCAGCCCTTTTGCGCCAGGCGGGCTTCCACTTCCTGCATTAACAGGCCGCCAACGCCATGCACCCGAAAGCCCGGCTCAACCGCCAGGTGGTAAACCAGCCCGCGCCGGCCATCAAAACCGCCCAAGACAACGCCCACAATCTGGCCCTGCTCCTCGGCCACAATGAACAGGTCTGGGTCGCGGGTCATTTTCTTTTTGATTTCTTCGGGGTCATCCGATTGGCGGACCTGGACCCCCGGCCCACAGCGATTCCATAAATCGATTACAGCCGGGTAATCCTGTTCAAAACGAAAAGCGCGCAGCACAATCGCCATCAGCGGATCAGCCTGAACGAGCCTTGAGCAGGGAATGAATACCGTCAATTAACACGTCGGGCATAAAGGGCTTCAGCAGAAATTGGTTTGCGCCAGCCGCCAGGCACTCTTCTCTGAGACTCATCCCCGAAGCCATTAAAACAATCAGGTTGTCAAAACGCGCATCCGCCCGCATCTGGCGCAGAAAATCAAGCCCGTTGCCCTGGGATAAATGAACATCCAGCAAAAGCACGTCTGGGGCTTCGCGCGCCACGGCAGCCAGAACATTTTCGTCCGGATCCAGGCTGACGGACTCAAACCCTTCCAAATGCATTAAAGTCTTTAACAACTTTAGCATGGTCGGGTCGTCTTCAGCCAGCATGATTTTCGGCATCAACATTTTCCTTTTTTTTCGGGTTTTTCCGTTTCCTGGCCGCTTCAGGGGCCGGGACTGCCGTCGAGGCGGGTTCAAGCGCGGCTTCAAAGACATCATCGACGCTTTCAACGAAGACGAAGTTCATCGAATTTTTAATTTCTTGAGGGACATCATCCAAATCCATCTGATTGCGCTTGGGCAAAATGACGGTATTTAACTGGTTGCGGTGAGCGGCCAAGACCTTTTCCTTGATGCCGCCAACCGGCAAAACCTGACCGCGCAGGGTGATTTCGCCGGTCATGCCAACTCCTTTGCGCATCAGCCGCCCAGAAATGAGCGAAACCAGGGCCGTCGCAATCGTCACCCCGGCAGAGGGGCCGTCTTTGGGTTGAGCGCCAGACGGGACGTGCAGGTGCAGGTCAGACTTCTCAAAGAAATTGACTTGCAGCTTGAGCTTTTCAGCCCGCGAGCGGACATACGAGAGCGCGGCCCGCGCCGATTCCTGCATCACGTTACCGACGGAACCAGTCACCTGGAAGCCTTTTGAGCCAGGCATGCGCGTGGCTTCAATGAAAAGCACGTCGCCGCCGTAGGGAGTCCAGGCCAGGCCGGCCACCACACCCGGCACAGCCGTGCGGACATTCATCTCCTCCGGTCCCTGGAAGATGGGGTTGCCGAGCAGTTGATGGACAAGCTCAGGCGTAACGTCTTGCGAAGTGGCTTTCCCTTCCGCAATCCGCGTGCCGATTTTACGACAGACCGAGCCAATATTTCGTTCCAAATTCCTGACGCCCGCCTCGCGGGTGTACTCGCTGATGATCGTTTTGAGCGCTTCCTTCGAAAAAGTCACTTCAGAGGGCCGCAGGCTGTTCTCACGGATCTGGCGCGGAATTAAATAGCCTTTGGCGATGGCAATCTTCTCGCCTTCGGTATAGCCAGAAAGCACAATAATTTCCATGCGGTCGCGCAACGGGCCGGGGATGGTCTCCAACGTGTTGGCGGTCGTAATAAACATGACCTGCGAAAGGTCGTAGCCTACTTCGAGATAATTATCCCGAAATTCGCCGTTCTGTTCGGGGTCGAGCACTTCCAGCAGCGCCGAGGACGGATCGCCGTGAAAATCATTGACCAGCTTATCGACTTCATCCAGCATAAAAACCGGGTTGCGGCTTTCGATCCGGCGCAGGGCCTGCAAGATGCGGCCCGGCAAGGCCCCAATATAGGTGCGGCGATGGCCGCGAATTTCGGCCTCATCCCGAACGCCGCCAAGCGAGATGCGCACAAACTTGCGGCCCATCGCCCGCGCAATCGACTGTCCGAGCGAGGTCTTGCCCACGCCGGGCGGGCCGACAAAGCATAAAATAACGCCTTCGCGTTCGCGCCGAATCAGATCATCCGATTCGGGCTTTTCTTCGTCGCGGCGATCCAGGCGCAGCTTGCGGATCGCCAAAAATTCCAGAATACGTTCCTTAACGTCTTCCAGGCCGTAGTGGTCTTTATCGAGCACCTGGCGGGCATGTTGAATCTCAAGGTTGTCCTGGGTCGATTTCGACCACGGCAGCGAGGTCATCCAGTCCAGATAAGTGCGGATGACACCGTATTCCGCGGCGGCAGTTGGCAGGCGCGAGAGGCGCTCCAACTCGCGCCGGGATTGTTTGTCGGCCTCTTCCGGCATTTTGGCTTCATCAATTTTCTGACGAAACTCCTCCACTTCGACCGTCTGCTCGTCGCGCTCGCCGAGTTCTTTCTGAATGGCTTTCAACTGCTCGCGCAGGAAATATTCGCGCTGCACTTTGTCAATTTCTGAGCGGGCTTCATTCTGAATTTTCTGCCCAAGCTGCAAAACTTCGGTCTCACGCACCAGCAAACCAATCAGTTTGCGTAATTTGTCGGTTACAGAATCCAGCTCCAGCAAAGTTTGGGCATCTTCCAGATCAATCCGCTGAAAATTGGCAATTGCATAAACCGTTTGGAGCGGGTCTTCGTTGTCGGTAATCGTCGAAACCAGTTCGCGCGGGAAGGATGGAATCATCTCTGCGATGCCCGCAAATTGATCGCGGGCGTTGCGCGCCAGGGCGTCCAGCTCCAGGCCCTCTTCGGCAGATTCAGCAATCCGTTCAATCCGCGCCATCAGGTAGGGTTCGGTCTGGGTGTATTCAAGCACCCGAAAACGCTCCAGCCCTTGCACCAAAATGCGGATGGTGCCATCTGGCGCGCGCAGCAGGCGATGAACGGTTGCCAGCGTCCCTAGCGTGTACAAATCTTCGGGGCCGGGCATTTCAAGCTCAGGGTTGCGGGAGGCCACCAGGCCGACAAAACGGTCGCCGCCGACCACGTCGTCGACCAATTTGATCGAGCGCTGCTGACCAATCGTCAGCGGGACGGCGGTTTGGGGATAGACCACCAAGCCCCGCAGCGGCAAAATGGGGATGATTTCAGGCGTAGGCTCGCCCACGGGAGCGGAATCAAGCACAGGCAAGTCTGCTGCGGAGTTTTCATCCGCCTGGGGAAAATCAGAAAAAAGCGACGGAATGAACATTTTTAGCAGTTCAATATCGTCGTCGCTGTTGATCCACTTAAAAAGATCGGCAGGGTTGGAGTTCCAACGGGAGGCAGGCATAGCGGAGAGTTGTATTCCTTGATTGAAAATTAGGCCGAGGTTGGTTTCGGCAGGCTGATGGTCAGGAAACCGTCTTCGTATTCGGCGCGCGAGTCTGCGATTTCGACCGGGCCTGGCAGTGCAACGACGGTTTGGAATTCGCCAAAGCGCACTTCCATCTGGTGATAAGCGCGATGTTCATGAGGTTCGCTGCGATTGCCGCTAATGCTGAGGTAGTTGTTTTCAAGAACGACCGAAAAGTCTTGCTCGCGCATTCCGGCAACTTCGACCCGCACAATATAAGCACTTTCGGTTTCAAACAGGTCGGTCGGCGGCCCCCAAACATGGTGTTGAACGCGCATTTGCCAGCCGATTGTTTCGACCAGCATTCGACGGTGTTCGGCCACTCTGGCCCCTCGGCCGCTTTTAGGTTTAACCGTTATCATAAAAGCTCCTTGACAATTTCAGCATGAGGGAGCGCCCCCGGCGGGATTCGAACCCACAACCCACAGCTTAGAAGGCTGGCGCTCTGTCCATTGAGCTACGGGGGCCAGGTGGTTTTCTCTACTCTTGGAGCGGGCGAATGCCTTTATAAACCCGCGCTCCTGAAAGAGTGGTCAGGATGATGTTGGCCGGGCGGCCCAGCCGCTCTGAAAGCTCGGCGGCGGAAAGCGGGCTGTTGCCATTTGCAAGGAAAATGCGAAAAACAGCTTCGACCATCGCGGTTTGGCCCGTCAGAAATTCGGGTTGGCGGGCGCAATGTGAAAGGATGGCCTGTTGGATGCCATTCATTGGGCGGACTTCGGCGGTTTCCGGATCGACGAAGTCGAGCAGATCGCCCACGCTGTAATCTGCAAATATTTCCTGGTGTTCCGCGCACAGCAAGCCGCGCAGGTGAACATGCCAGTCGTTTTCGCTCTGCTTCCACCAATTAAAATCAATATGGTAGCGGGTATTAAGAGTCGGCTTGACGAGGCTCATGGTCTATTCCTCATCCTCGCTGGCGGTTGCCAGGCGGAAGTATAAATCACCGATGTGGTTAAACTCCTTGCTTGAGGCCAGCAGGGCCAGGAGCGGAGCGGGGGGGATTCGGCGCAAGATATTAACCGCCGAATACAGCTCTTCGGCATGAACATGGCCTTGCGGAGTCAGCTTGGAAAGCTCGTGCAAGATATTTTTGACAATTTTCTCAAGCGAGGCCCGGCTTTTTGCAATTTGAGCGGCAGCCTGGTCTATGGCGGCCACATCGGGGATAACCGCCACCATCCGGTCGTGATATTCGCAGGCCACTTCCTGGCGCAGCAGGGCAAAAACAATCCCGCCATCTGAACCGGCCAGAACGGTGCGCACCCAATCTTTGGAAGATTTACGCGTCTGGGCTTCCAGAATCACCTGCCCGGCTTTTTCTGAGCGGCGAATGACGACCTGCGCGCCGGGAATTAACTTATTTTTCTCAAACCAGCCCTTCAAGCCGTAAACATAGCCATGCTCACGCACCACCCAGGCCGGAATCTCTTCCTCTGTTTTTTCATCCACCAGCATAAAGCGTACCAGCGACGACTCGTAAGCGGTCGGGAAGAAATGGCGCACGCGCGGCGAAACAGGCAATGTGCCGGCCCGCCAGTGCGGAAAAGTCAACGTAATCGTGACTTCATCCGCTTTGGGGGCGCGCTGCTCGGTCTCAGAAAATTCATCGTCCAGCTGATATTCGAGATCAAGCATCTGCTCACTCAGGAGAGAGCGGTCATAATCAATCGGGTTGTATTTCAAGACCGCTGGAATCTTTTGGACTTCCTCAGGTTCGAGGCGCTTCAAGCACCACAAGACTTCGCCAGCAGGGCCAACCTCGTCGAAACGGCCATCTTCCTGCAAGGCATAGTTGAGCGAAAAGGCCAGCAGGCTTTGGCTGACGCCTGCGGGCGCATCAATCTGTTCCATGAGTGAGGCAATGGAAAGCGGCTCGCCTCCCGCCAGTTCCATGACCGCTTCGGCCAGGTTGAGATGACCTTCGTTCATATCCACAATCAGCGCGCGCGGGAACCACTGCCCGGCACTGCTCACCAGGCTTTCATCTGCGCGCAGGGCCATTTCCAGCTTTTTGACCAGTTCTTCGCCGTATTGTTCCAAAATTGTATCGGGGTGCGCGGCAGGGTTGGGCGCTTCGTCGACTGGATTATTCAGTTTATGTTCAGGCAAGGAAGCGGCAAACAAGCGGGTTGCGTCATCGAAAGCAACTTCCAAGACATCAAATGCTTCGATATCAGGGTTGTTTCCGGGGCGCACCGAGAGGACAGAACCTTTGCGCCAGTTGAGCGCTGGAAAAACCAACTTCTGTCCTTTTTGATACTTTTCTTTAGGCAAAAAAACTTCGCCATCCCCTTTTTGCTGCTTTTCAAGCGCCTCGCGCTCATATCGAATACGTTCTTCCACCAGAATGCGCGTCAGATCGCGCTCAGCCAATGGAATTTCTGTCTCAAAAAGATGATTTTGCAAAAAATCAATGTCGCGTTTCGTAACGACAAAGTTGAGCCAGTAATCGGCGGCCAGTTTCAATTGTAGGTTGGGCATAGAAATCTTCCGGGCTATAAATTTGCCAGCAAACGGCAGGTTTTCGCTTAAGAATCAAAACCTGCCCGTAAACGAGCGGATAGGATGTATTATACCCCAAGATAGTTTGTGCTATAATCAGCGCATTATGCTCGAAACTTTCAGATTTGTAAAAGACGCAAATCCGCTTCTGCTGGCCGGCTGGTGTCAGGTCAGCGGAATGTCTTTCTCTGCTTAATTCCGCCATCCTTTTAATAGCCAGTCGCCCAAACGCAAATGCGCTGGGCGATATTTTTTATCAGCACTCATAATTCAGGAGGTCAGAATGTATAAAACTCACACTTGCGGCGAACTGCGCTCCGCCCATATCGGCCAGACTGTCACCCTGGCGGGCTGGGTTCATCGCCAGCGCGACCACGGCGGCGTCACTTTCATTGACCTGCGTGACCGCTACGGCCTTGTACAGATTGTCGGCGATCCGGCCCTGCCAGGCCGGGAAACCCTCCAGGATGCCCGTCAGGAATGGGTCTTGCAGATCACCGGCGAAGTCCGCGCCCGGCCAGCAGGCGCCGAAAACCCGAACCTGGCAACCGGCGAAATTGAAGTCGAAGTCAAAAACTGCCAGGCGTTGAATCCGTCCAAGCCGCTGCCCTTCCTGATTTACAAAGATGAGGACACCGAAGAAGCCCTGCGGCTCAAATATCGCTATCTCGACCTGCGCCGTGAGCGAATGCAAAAGAACCTGATGCTGCGTCACAAGGTCATCAAATTCATCCGCGACTATTTGAGCGACCGCGAATTCATCGAAGTCGAAACCCCGATGCTGTTCAAGACCACGCCCGAAGGCGCGCGCGATTACCTGGTGCCTTCGCGCACCATCCCCGGCCACTTCTACGCCCTGCCGCAGTCGCCGCAGCAGCTCAAGCAGCTCTTGATGGTGGCCGGCGTCGACCGCTACTTCCAAATTGCGCGCTGCCTGCGGGATGAAGACCTGCGCGGTGACCGCCAACCGGAATTTACCCAGCTCGATCTGGAGATGTCCTTTGTGCATCGGGACGACGTGCTCGATCTGGTGGAAAGCCTGTTTACCGATATGGTCAAGGAAATCCTGCCCGAAAAGCGTCTGCTCGCTTGCCCCTGGCCGCGCCTGACTCACGCCCAAGCCCTCGAACGCTACGGGACCGACAAGCCCGACCTGCGTTTTGGGATGGAAATCTACAACCTGGGCGATATTTTTGCGGCGTCTGAGTTCCGCGTCTTCCAGATGGCGCTTGAAAGCGGCGGCGTAATCAAGTGTATCGTCGCGCCCGGCTGTGCTGAATACACCCGCAAAGAAGTGGACGCCCTGACCGAATTTGCCAAAACCCAGGGCGCCAAAGGCCTGGCAACCCTGGCGATTAGCGCCGAAGGCCTGCGCGGCACCGCCCAAAAGTTTATCAAACCTGAAGAAGCGGCCGCCCTCCAAGCCCGGACGGGCGCCCAAACCGGAGATCTGATTTTGTTTGTGGCCGACTCGAACACCATCGCCAACAAGACTCTTTCCGGGTTGAGGCTGCTCTTGCGCGACCGCCTCAACCTGGCCGACCCCAATCTGCTGGCCTTTGGCTGGGTGCTCGATTTTCCGATGTTCGAGTGGAGCGAAGAAGACCAGAAATGGGACGCGGCTCACCATCCGTTCACCATGCCAAAAGTGGAAGACCTGCCCAAGTTTGAAACCAACCCCGGCGAGATTCTATCCGACGCCTACGACATGGTCCTCAACGGCTACGAGACAGCATCCGGCTCAATCCGAATCCATCGCAGCGATATCCAGCATAAGGTCTTTGAGTTGCTCGGCCTGAAAGACGAGGAAATCCAGGCGAAGTTTGGTCATCTGATCGAAGCCTTTCAATTTGGCGCTCCGCCGCACGGCGGAATGGCCCCCGGGATTGATCGGCTGATCATGATCTTTGCCAACGAACCCAACATCCGCGAGGTGATCGCCTTCCCCAAAAACCAGGCCGGGCGCGATGTCATGGCCGATGCGCCTTCCCCTGCCAGCGAACGCCAGCTGCGAGAACTGCATATTCGGGTGGTGGACGAGGAAAAAAGCGAAAAATAGAGTGAATGAGGAGGGGCGGGTACGTAGTTACCCGCCCCCTGGAATTTACTGTGAAATGATAGAGCAGGTTATGCTATAATATTTTCATGCAACCGAACGATACTACCCAAACCAATCCAACATCTCTTCCAGCCCCCGCGCCACAAGTGGCATCGGCCAGTGAGCGCGAACGCCGCAAAATGATAATCACTGCCAGCATTGGGGCAGTCGTATTTGTGGCCTTGATTGTGCTTGCGATCATCTTTTTGATGACCACCGAGGCGGATAACACCAGTAAAATCCGGGATATTTTCATTATCTTTATGGCGCTTGAGTCCCTGGTGATTGGCGTGGCGATGGTGGTTCTGATTGTGCAAATCGCCAGCTTGGTTAATCTGCTCCAAAATGAAGTCCGCCCGATGCTTGAAGCCACCCAGCAAACCATCAACACCCTGCGCGGCACAAGCGAGTTCCTGGGTGAAAATCTTGTCAAGCCTGTCATTAAGGTTAACGCCTATGTCGCTGGCCTAAAACGTTTGTTAGACATGGTTGGCATAAAGCAAAAATAAAGCACTTACTTCTGCAATCCATCCTATCCATAAATAAAGAACCTTGAAAGGAGCAACACAATGTCTGAACGTGATGAATTTGGTGCATTTCTGGTAGGTTTCATCGTTGGCGGCCTGGCCGGAGCTATGACTGCGCTTTTACTTGCCCCCCAATCTGGTGAAGAAACCCGGGCCGTAATCAAAGAACGCTCCATTGAACTGCGCGACCGCGCCGCCGCCGAGGCTGAAGAAGCCTGGAAGCGCGCCGAAGAGGCCGCTCAGGAAGCCCGCGAAAAAGCTGAGAAATTCGCCAAGGAAACCCGCGAAAAAGCCGACGATTTGGCTCAGCAGGCTCTGGCGCAGGGCGAAGAAATCACTTTAAAGGTGAGCGAAAAAGGCAAAGAACTGGCCGATTCAGCGAAAAAAGCTGTCAATCGTGTTAAAAAATCTGACGGTCCCGAATTACCCGCCAAAGCCTGATTTTTACCTGTTTCTTCTGGCATTCTCTGAGAAATAAAGGCCTCTGTTGAATTCAGAGCCATCAAGACCTGAGCACAGCTGGTTGTTGTGTTCAGGTCTTTTGTCACTTAATATCCCATGGAACTGTCAGAAGCGATAAACGTGTACGAGCAAATAAAATAACTTCCTCAGGTAAAAATAAATGGAAATCTTATCTCTGGCCTTTCTGGGCCATTTGGTGGGCGATTATATCTTTCAGACCGACTGGATGTCTCAAAACAAAAAACGTCAAACTTTTCCTTGCGCCGTCCACAGCGCCATTTGGGCGGGATGCGTGATTTTTTTTACGGGGTGGGGCTTACTGCCGTTCCTCCTGCTGTTTGCGGCCCACTTTTTACAAGACCGCACCTATTTCATTCGCAATTGGATGCACTGGCTCGGACAGGATAACTTTGCCACCGGCCCCTATGCGCCCTGGAGCATGGTCATCATCGACAATAGCTTCCATTTGCTGCAAATCTGGGCCATCTGGAAGTTCATTGTATAAAGCGAATTTCCATCTTCAACATCCCCGCCCAACCCGGCGGGGATGTTTGATTTCTAGCTTTTAATCCCACGCGGCGGGTGGCCGAAAGCAGGCAGCACTGTCCAGGTTTTGCTTGCTCAATTACGACTTCGTAAGGCCGGGCATTTGTGGCGGATAAGTGTTGTAAAATTACTTCATTCAAGAAAGGAAAAACCATGAAAGTAGCTATTCTGGCCGGCGGCCTGGGAACGCGGCTCTCGGAAGAAACCAGCCTTAAGCCCAAGCCAATGGTGGAAATTGGCGGCAAGCCGATTTTGTGGCACATCATGAAAAATTATGCCGCTTATGGGTATAAAGAATTCGTAGTGGCGCTAGGATACAAAGGGGAAATGATTAAGGACTATTTCTTGAATTATCGCCAGCGGGCGCGCAGCCTGAGCGTCGATCTGGGCAGTGGCGAGATCAGCTTTCACGACGGCCAACACGAAGACTGGGTTGTGCACCTGCTAGACACCGGCACAGAAACCCAGACCGGCGGCCGCGTCAGACGCATCGCCGAATTTATCGGTAACGAATCTTTTATGCTGACGTATGGCGATGGTGTCAGCAACGTCAATATCCCGGCCTTGCTCAATTTCCACCAACGGCAAAAGAAACTGGTCACGATGACCGCAGTTCACCCGCCGGCCCGGTTTGGACAAATGGCGCTGGAGGGTGAACAAGTCATTTCGTTCAAAGAAAAGCCGCAAATCGGAGAAGGCTGGATCAATGGTGGTTTCTTTGTGTTGGAGCCAGAAATTAAGCGTTACATTGCGGATGATCAAACTGCATGGGAGTTTGATTCGCTTGAGAAAATTGCTGCTGAGGGACAACTTAGCGCGTATCGCCATGATTCGTTCTGGCAATGCATGGACACCCTGCGCGATGTCCATCTCCTCGAAAAACTCTGGCAGGAAGGGAGTGCCCCATGGAAAATTTGGTCATAAACCGCGCATTTTGGCGTGACCGGCCAACCTTTGTAACCGGGGCCAGCGGACTGGTGGGCAGTTGGCTGGTACGCAGGCTGGTGGAGGCGGGAGCAGATGTGGTTTGCCTGGTGCGGGATTGGGTTCCGCAAAGCGAGCTGGTACGGACAGGGCTGATTAAGCGCGTCAAAGTTGTCCGGGGCGATATCCGCCGGCGAGGAGTGTTGGAGCGCGCCCTGGGGGAGTACGAAATCGAGAGCGTACTCCATCTCGCGGCCCAGACCATCGTCACCATTGCCAACCGCAACCCGGTGGCAACCTTCGAGACCAATATTGGCGGAACCTGGAATTTACTGGAGGCCTGCCGCCGCAGCCCCACGGTAAAACAAATTGTGGTGGCGTCTTCAGACAAAGCCTACGGCGACCAGGCAATTCTGCCTTACGACGAAAATACCCCTCTCCACGGCCAACATCCTTACGATGTCAGCAAATCGGCGACAGATTTGATTTCAACCACCTACGCCAAGACCTATGGCTTGCCGGTTGTGATTACACGCTGTGGAAATTTCTACGGCGGCGGCGAT
>JAVEWN010000164.1:0-4279 GCA_034004515.1 Anaerolineales bacterium
TAACGCAACAACAGAGAACAATCAGAACAACCAAGATGATCCAGACCCAGGATTTTGCAGGCTTTTTTGCTGCCGATTGATTCGTTGAAATTTCTTCTCTTCGCATGCCCCCTTTGTCTATTCCCCCGCCCGGGATACCTTGCTGGTTGGGTAGCTGCTGAACCGCCTCTCTTTTTGGGATCTCCAGGCCAACCCGCGCGCCGCAGTATTCACAAAAGCTGCTGTCATCAGAAAGATTCCGACCACATTTGGCACAAATCATCGTATTATCCTTTCATTTCATCTGATTACCATCGTATGCTTTTTGCCTGAGAGAGTAATAATCTATGGAGTAGCCTCGGCTTTTCCCTAAAGCATATCTGCACGGTAGGTTTTATCCTTTATGTGGAAGTGGTTGATAATTTTCCCCGCATGAGAGACCTCGCGTGGAATCTTTATACAATTATCATACATGATAATTGTGATTTATTGAACTTTTGACAACTTTAAAAAACTTGATTGAGGAATGGAGTAAGGAAGCACCTTAATAAAACTAAAAACGAACCCCCGACAATCTAAAACGCTTGGATTGTGCCCTTTTTTCAGCGCAGGCTGGCGTTTTCTTGGGATGAGCTTCGTGCCTTTACGCCTGCCAGGGGAATTACCTCGGTGTTTGGGAGCGGAGGCAGGCATCCCCATCTACCGAATTATTCGGCTCATATCGCATAAGGCCATTGCTGGAGTAATTTGTTTGTTGATGACGGATGGCAAATACTGCATCCGCCGCAATCGAGAAAGAGTATACTGAAAACAGGTTTCCCCCAGGCAGCACCAGAAAAGGCAAATGGCATGGCCCACAGGATTTCGCATAAACTCAAAAATTCATTGGAAGGCGCGCTGGCCGGCGGCGGCGATCCCGCCACCTCGCCACTCTACGTTTTTGGCCCCTTCCTAAGCCTGATTTTTGCCTCCGGCGCGGCTAAAATCATCTTTGGCGGCTCAATCTGGCTGGCGGTCCTGACCATCGCCGTTGTCTCGGCCATGTATCGCCTGGTGATGCAATGGGTCACAGACGGCTCCGGCGGCAGCGGCCTGAGCGAAGAAGAGTTTGGCGGCTGGGCTGTCAAAACCAACGCGGCGATTACCTTCATCGAATATACCCTGACCTTCCTGGTTAGCATGGCGACGATGGTCACGTTTATCGCTGACCGCTTTCCACTCCTCAACGGCCAAGTCTTGGGACTTTCCACCCGCAGCCTGGTTGCCGTTGGGTTGAGTCTTTTCGTCGGCTGGCTGGTCAATCGCGGGCCGAAGATGGCCGCCCGCGTCTTTGGCCCGGCCACGGCGGGCGTACTGATTTTGCTGTGGCTGATGATTTTTGCGACCCTGATTCGAACGGGCATTCGTTTGCCGGTTCTGTCGCTGGAAGCATTCCTGCCTCCTAACCTGTCTTTGACCATCGGCGGATATGTCCGCATTTTGGCGGTGATGACCGGCATCGAGGTCTTTGCCAACCTTGTGGCCGCCTTCGATGGCACACCCCAGCAAAAAAGCCGGAAAGCCTTCCAGAGTATGCTGTTGATTATGTCCACGACTGCCGCCACGATGCTGATTGTTGGCCCGGCCATCTTCTCGCTGGCAGACCCGGCCAACGCCGAAGTCTCGGTCTTTACGCAGACAATGGACAAACTTCTCCCGGCTCCGTTACCCTATCTCGGCTCGCTGATTGGGATTTTTGTGCTGATGTCAGCGGCGGCGGCCAGCGCCCAGGGTTTGCAAAACCTGGCCCTGGGATTGAAAGAACGCCACTACCTGCCACCGGCCTTTGGGGCCTTGAACCGCTACGAGGTGGCCGACAAACCGGTCTGGCTTGAAGTCGGCGTGGTGGGCCTGTGCTTTTTGCTATTTGGCACGCATGAGGAAACCTACCTGGCCCTGTACGCGGCCGGGGTTTTCATTCTGTTGAGCATGACAGGCTGGGCTGTCACTCATCGCCTGGTGCGCGAAGCATCCGGCCAGTTTTCCGTGCGTTCGTGGGGCGTCATCGCCGGGACAAGCACCGCCGCCCTGCTGACCACCGGCGCAACCCTGATTATTTTCGAGGAAAGGTTTTTGGAAGGGGCCTGGATTTATTTCATCCTGATCCCCATCATTTACATGGCCTTCAGTTACTTCCGCAACAAAATCGGTGCGCCCTCGCCCGAAATGGACTACCTCGGCAAAATCAACGCCAGCCTGTTGGCCGGGTTCGGCTTCGGGCAGGCCGCGCCTCAGGCAACGGAAGCAACCAACGGGGAGTCTGCTGCGCCCAACCTGGGCTGGAAACCGGAATCGCGCAGCGTTCATGGACGAGTCAATGAACAGGTCAACATCCGGCATGTGGCCACGCTCCTGGATGGTTCCAGCAACGCGGCCCAGGCCCTGCCAATGGCGCAATTTCTTTGCGAAACTAGCGGCGCGCAGCTAACCTTGCTCTCCGCATCGCGTGAATACCAGGCCAACAGCCCACAGTTGGCACAGGCTGAAGCCGCACTGGAAGCGGCTGCCGAAAAAATCCACGCCGCGGGAATTCAGGTTAATAGCCTGGTGCAGACAGGTTCGACCGCTAAAACCACCCAAAAAGTGGCTGTGGAAAAGAGTGTTGATCTGGTTATTCTGACTACCCGGGGCGCTTCGGGTGAGAAAAACTGGCTGCGCGAGGGGCTTTCGAGCAAGCTGGTGCGCCTCTTGGATGTCCCCGTTTTGCTGGTGCAGGTCTTTGAGAGCGGGCCGGCAGAAGCACCCCACCTGGGTCGGATTCTGGTGGCGCTGGATGGTTCGGCCTTCTCAGAACAGATTTTGCCTTACGCGCGCCTGTTGGCAAAGCAATTTGACTGTGAACTGATGCTGGTTTGCGTTCCGGCTGTGCCAGAAAGTGAGAAATATCGCGCCGCCGCCAGTGTCCTGCAATCGATCCGCAGACAAGCCGAAGCGGGGATGCGCCAATACCTGGAGACAGTTGCTGAGGGTTTGCGGGCTGAGGGCATCAGCGTGCGCGTCATCGTCAGCGGTTCGTATCCGGCCCGGGCCATTGTCGATGTCGGCAAACGCGAAGGCGTAGACTTAATCCTGCTGACCTCGCAGGGCCGCGGCGGGTTGGATTTACTCTTTATGGGCAGTGTCGCCCAGCAGGTGGTACAGTTGACCGATAGCCCGGTCCTCATCCTTCCAATCAATAAAGGGTAGTGCCTAAGCCTGAATTTTATACCTCCAACTACACAATGTTCTTGACACTACATCTTGCCGCTTCAGGAATACCGCGCACCACCACTCGGCACAATGATCTTTATCAGTCATCGACGCATCCATTTTGAGAAAACCAGGGCCTTGTGATAGCAAAAAACTCGTTTTCAATTCGTTTGACAACCCCCGCTGCCTATGTATAATCAATTCTACAACCGAATAGCACCACCCAGTTTCACCCCTATTTCCTTCGTCCCCTGTTCGCTGTCCGGCGAACAACCTGTCAGACCCTCGTGACAGACTGAACGGTCCGCTGATAACGCGGGCAGAGATTTTTTCCTACTGGATAAGAATCTCTGCCCGCGTTTTTTTATTTTAATTTCCAACAAGGAGGATCACCATGCTCAACGAAGTACAAATTGAAGGAATTATTGCCAAAGAACCCTGGAAGTACGACCGCGACCTGTTCTTTCGGGTCGCCTCCTACCGCGACGCCGACATGCCCGCCAAGCCCGATATAACGCCTGGCCGGGAGGAACCGGACTATGTCAACGTGCGTGTGCCTGGCGGCGCAACATCCCTGATGAGCGCCACCCGCGGCGACCGGGTGCGTGTGCATGGCTTCCTGCAAAGCCGCGACTTCAAGGAATCGCTTACCGAATTCCTGGGCAAGGCCCGTAAAAACGGCGAAGCCCCGAACGTAGATGATGCTGACAAAATCAAGATTGATCGCGGCATCCTCGAAGTGGTAGCCCAGCGCGTGGTACGCATGGAGACTGCGCCCCGGCGCAGCAAATCGCCTGGCGAACCGGCTATCAAGTAAACATAAAACCGAACAAATCACAAGCACAGCAATACCACTTTATTCAGAAAACAACGAGAAGCACGCGTACCGGAGTGAAGCTCCGGTGCAAGGAGAAAAAGCCCGTAAGGGCTGGCCTTTGCTTCTCGTTTTTTTAATCCGCACCTTGACAAACAGCACCTTTTCAGTAGCGCGTCGTCCGCCAGCAATCCGGCGGGCGCGGTGGCCGGTGTCCGCCTGGTCGGGCATATCGAGAGAAGCGCCGAGAAAGCCGTC
>JAVEWN010000165.1:0-4249 GCA_034004515.1 Anaerolineales bacterium
TTCTTGAGCAACTGGGCGATAAACAGGGCAAAGCCGCCTCGCTCTCAAATATGGCGCAGGTCTATCTGACGCGCGGCGACCTGACGCGCGCGCTGGGGCTGTATGAAGAAAGCCTGGCGCTTCTTGAGCAACTGGGCGATAAACAGGGCAAAGCCGCCTCGCTGCATGCGATGGCGCAGGTCTATCTGACGCGTGGCGACCTGACGCGCGCGCTGGGGCTGTATGAAGAAAGCCTGGCGCTTCTTGAGCAACTGGGCGATAAACAGGGCAAAGCCGCCTCGCTTGGGAATAGGGCGAATATTTTTATGTCACAAGGAAATTTAGAAGCGGCAGAAAAAGATTTGCAAGAAGCATTCTCTCTTGTCAGTCAAATTGGAGAGCCGCCAGCATTTGAACTTGTCAAACTCGGTCAAATTGCCCAGGCGCGCGGCGAGCGTGAAACCGCCCTGGCGCGCTACCGCGAGGGCCTGGCGATCTTTGAAAAACTGGGCATGCCGCGCGAAAGCGAGCAGGTGCGCGGCCTGATTGCGGGGCTGGAAAACCCCTCACCCCCGGCCCCTCTCCCTGAGGGAGAGGGGAATGCGCTGGAGCAGGCGATCAGGCAAGCCCGCGCTGCAGCGGCGCAGGGCAATTTGCAGCAGGCCATCGAATACCAAACGAAGGCCGCAGGTCTGGCTCGCGCAGCGGGCCAGGAACGCGATAATCTGGTCACGCTCAGTGTTTTGCTCTATAACCTGGCTGGCTATTACAGTCAGGCCGACCGGCACGAAGAAGCCATCCAGGCCCTGGAAGAAGTCGTCGCGCTGGATCAACAAACCGGCCACCCTGATTTAGAATCTGACCGCCAGGCCCTCGAAGCCGCCCGGCGCATGGCCTCGCTTTCCCCCGAAGAACGCGCCCAGGCCCAGCGCCCTGCCGACAATCCCCAATCTCCAATCTCAAATCACCAATCACAAATCTCCAATCCCCAATCTCCTGATTTCGAAGCCCAACTAGCCGCCGCCCTGGCCGAGGTGCCGCCCGAACAGCGCGCCGCCGCCGAAGCCGAACTGCGCAAAGCCCTGGCAGCCTTCGAGCGCATGAGTCCCGCACAACAGGCCGCCCTGCTCGAGTCCGCCCAATCCGGGCAGTACGAGCAGGCCGCCGTCCAGGCCCGAGACGCCGCCCTGGCTTACGTGCGCCGGCAGGCCCCCAAAAAAGACGTTCTCGCTTTTCTCGATAACGCCGCCCGCCAGGCTGCCGAAGGTGAAGCCCCCGGTTCACCCTGGCTGGACGTGGCCGGTCTGTGCCGGTCGCTGGCGGGCCTGCTGCGCGCTGAAAGCCTGCCGCCCGTCCCAACCCGTTACGCCGCCCATTTCTCGGCGGTCCAGTCTGAATTCAAACCCGAATAACCCCCAAGGAGCCGCCGATGAGCGAGATCATCCCCCTCGAATGTCCGCGCTGTAAACATGCCTGGCAAAAATCGCTGCACCTGCTCGAACGCGACGATGAAATCTACCGCCAGGCCAAAGGCGAGGCCGAACGCGCGCCCGAGAAAATCGCCAGCTACCGCGACCAGTGCCCGGTCTGCGGCATCTACGTCATCGTGACGGTGCAGGAGGACTGAGCCATGCCGAAAGTGCTTGGAATCCGCGAAGAAAACAAGGAAGAAAAGACCCTGCGCGAGTGGTTCGAGGCCCAAAAACTGGAGGCCCCGAAAGCCCTCGAAGATGCCGCCCGGCTGCTGGTCGGCCTGCTGACCGGCCTGCTCGGCGCGCTCTTCGGCGTGCTGACGGTCGCCTCGGCCCCGCTGCCGGTCTACCTGTCCCTGCCGGTTGTGCGCTGGGCCGGGGCCTTGGCGGTGGTGCTCTGGCTGCTGTCCCTGCTGGCCGGGCTGGTGGTGCTCGTCCCGCAGCGCTGGGTCTTCATTCCCGGAAAACCGGCCAGCCTGCAAGCCACCTTCCAGCAAATCCGCGCCCACAAAGCCTGGTGGCTGACCGCCTGCGTCCTGGCCTTCGGCCTGGGAGTCCTGTCCCTGGGCGCGGTGCTGATTGTGGCGATTTTTACGGTGTGAGCGAGAGCGATCCATATCAAGACAAAAGCGGGTGCAGTAGACCTTTTGCAAAAGTAGTCCGCTTGCCTGAAAAAGTCCTTCGACTACGCTTGCCGCATAAAATACCATCGTCCTGAACGCAGGGCGAAGCGCATTTTGCGAAACCCGTAGTCGCAGGGCGGTGGTTGTGCTCGCCGAAACACGCTCCCCTCAGGACTTATGCCAGAATTCCAGTATAGGCGCACCCGCTTTTGTATTTAGCGGCGGGTGCGCCTATACTGGTTCTGACCCCATCACGTAAAATCCTGTCATGGAAACCCTTGTCATCGGCGATATTCACGGCTGTTATTCCGAACTCCAGGCCTTGCTGGACAAGGCAGGCTTGTCGGATGACGACTCTATTATCTCGCTCGGTGATTTTGTCGACCGAAGACCGGAAACGCCCCAAGTGCTCGAGTTTTTCCGCCACACGCCCAATGCCTGCACCTTGATGGGCAATCATGAGCGCAAGCATGTCCGCGCGGCCAGGCATGAAGTCAAACTCTCCAATTCGCAGCAGATCAGCCGTCAGCAGTTGGGAGAAACCTACCCGGAGGCCGTTGCCTGGATGGGCACTCTGCCGCTTTATATTGAACTCGCCGAAGCCATCATTGTGCATGGTTACCTGGAACCGGGTCTTCCGCTTGCTCAGCAAAATCCAGCCCGTTGAAATCGGCGAACAGCCCCATCTGTTGGGGTTTCTCCTTGTTTGTTTCCGCCCGCACCAATTCCACAATTGCCTGGGGCTTGATGTGCTCCTGGATGTAAACCGGCACGGCTGGCACGGCCAGATCGGCGGCGTCCTGCTGATCCTTGCCCTTCCAGACCAACTGCGGGTCGAGCGAGGGGTCGCGCGGGTAGAGCACGGTCTTCGGGTTGCGTTCATCGTCCGCGATAAAGTTGCGCAGCTCCTCGGTCGGGATGTTGGCGCGCATATCCGCGTGGGTGTGGGATGTGACAGGGGTGGGGAGGTTGGGTTTGGATTGGCGAGGGGGCATCAGTTTTAGTCCATGAGGCGATTATAGCCAGCTGGAGCCAATCTCTTTGGCCTGCTGGATAAAAAAGTTTTTGACCGCCGGCCAGGCAACCGGCCGCAGGAGAACAGGGTCTGCATCCGCTTCTGCATTTTCAAAGTAAACCAGGCGCTTGACGACCTGCGCTTCAAAATCCCGAATGCCGGCATATTTGCGGGGAGCCAAATCCAGCAAGGCGCGCAGGGGAATTTGCTGGCAGATAAAATACAGGTCGTAAAAATCCTTGCGGGCCGCGCGTGAAAGCAAGGTATCCAGTTTCATCAACGCAATATCTTCAATCGCCGCAAGCCGGACGCTCTCGGTTTCGGTTAGCGCGGCAACCATTGGGAAGCCGTAGCCGTAAAAACCGAGCCGGACCTCGTTGGACAGGTAAACCAGGTTGCCCCAGGCGGCATCTGCCAGGGTCGGCTGAAAAGGTGTCAGTGCATTTTCCAGGACAGACCGCAGGCTTGGAATATCCTCGCTGGGCGAGAAAAAGTCCAGGTCCAACGAGCGGCGGTGACCAATTTGGAGGGAGAGAGCCGTGCCGCCGCCCAGGTAAAAGCGCGCGCCAATCTCTGTCTGCATAAAATGCAACAGAACCTGGCCCATATTTTCTGAGACCGTCTTCCAAAATAAAGGGGTCATTCTTTGATTTCCAAAATAATCTGCCAGAAAGTATTGTGCGGGTTGGGCAGGCGCTCACTGGCGTATTTTTTGAACCAGTCGCTAATTTGAGCGCGCGGGTATTGTGTAAAAAGCCAGCGCAGCTCAGCGCGGTTGCCAAATTGCAGGGTGCGCTCGATAATTGTGGCCGCGTCCCGCTGCGGGTCAAGCTGGGCCAGGTCATACTCCTGGAAAAATGGGGCGAGGCTGAGGGGAATGATTTGCATGAATCGATTTTACTCTTGAATCATCGTCGCGGCCCCGTCTACAGGCTTACCTTTTAAGAATGCCCAGATGGTGTTCTTGGCAGCCCAGATGAACGCAGATTTTTTATTTTTTATCTGCGAAAATCGGCGTAATCTGGAGGCGGGTTTCTTTGACATCTTTTCTCTTTATCCGCAGATTGCGCAGATGAACGCAGATTTTTAATTTTTTATCTGCGAAAATCGGTCTAATCTGTGGATCATTCTTGAAACATTGGCTCAATACCATCCATGTT
>JAVEWN010000002.1:0-82653 GCA_034004515.1 Anaerolineales bacterium
CCGTGGTTAAGTTTGGAGAACTTATGGAAATTCTCACACGTCTAAAATCCGCCGCGCGCATCTTGCTCAAGGGCGAAGCCGCCAGCCATAAACGCGCCGAAATCCCGGCCATCAGCGCCGAGGAAGTGGCCGAAATCCGCCAGTTCTTTCCGCGCGAAAAATTTTTCATCATGGGACACGCCCGCTCGGGCACGACCATCCTGATGCGCCTGGCGCGCCTGCACCCGGAAGTGCATTGCAACTACCAGGCTCACTTCTTCACCCGCGCGCCGATGCTCAAATCGCTGGTGGACAGCCCCGAAGCCGCGGACTGGCTCTCGCGCAAATCCAACCGCTGGAACCAGGGCCGCGACCTCTCGCCGCTCGTGCTGCGCGCCGCCGCCGATTTTATTTTGGAACGCGACGCCGCCCGCGAGGGCAAAGCCATCGTTGGAGACAAAAGCCCCTCTTCCACCCTGCACGGCCAGGTCGTGCGCGAGACACATGCCGTTTATCCCGACGCCAAACTGATCTACATCGTTCGCGACGGGCGCGATGTCCTCATTTCAGAACGTTTCCGCAACTTCGTCGAAGACTCCAAATTCCTGAGCGCCGAAGACCGGCGCATCATCGCAGCCCTCAAACTCAACCAAACCCCCTTCACCGATGGAACCCGCTCAATCTTCACAGATGCCTTCATCCGCCAGATTGGGCAGCGCTGGGCAGACGACCTGGACGAAATTGACAGTGAAGCCAAACGGCTCTATCCCGGCTCGTACTTTTCGCTGCGCTACGAAGATTTGCTGGCCCAACCCGTGGCCGAAATGCAAAAACTATGGGCCTTCCTCGGCGTGCAGGTTGATTCGGGCCTCGAAACGGCCATCCAGGCCGAAATGGGACAAAACCTCGACGAGGAGTGGCAAGCCAAACGGGCGGGCGATATCGCCAGTTTCCTGCCCAAAGGCAAAGCCGGTAACTGGCGCAACATGTTCACCGCCCACGATCGCCAGGTATTTAAGGAAGTTGCCGGAAAAATGCTGCTGAAATGGGGCTATGAGCAAGATCAGAACTGGAATTAACCTTCCTTATCCTCCCGGCTTGTAGTATAATCGCCGTGTTATAGGCAGGCCCTCGTTGATGATTTATTTCAGACATTGAAGGGAGTTGTGCAGGAGCGATTGATTCTCTGGGAAGATACTTTCTTTTTTCTCATCCCCTGCCCGGCTGCGCCGAAAACGCCCGCCGGTTTTTTTATCCCTCGCACAGAAGGGAGGTGAAATAGCATGACCGCAGTATATTTACGTCAAAGTGAATCTCAAGATGGACTGCTCAAGCGCTTCCGCAAAAAGGTTGTCAAGAGCGGAGTCTTGAGCACGGTGCGCCGCAAACGCTGGTTTGTATCCAAAAGCGAACAACGCCGCATGGAAGACAAAAAAGCTATTCGCCGTCTCAAGCGACGACAGGTAAAGTCCTACGAATAATAGGACACAGTTAGTTGGAGGTATGTATGGCAAAAGAAGACGATAAACTCGTCGTAGAAGGTGTTGTGATCGAGGCCCTGCCCGGCACACAATTTCGAGTAAAACTGGAAAATGACCACGTTGTACTCGCCTATCTTTCTGGCAAGATGCGCAAGTATTACATCCGCATCCTGCTGGGCGACCGCGTCAAAGTGGAAATGTCACCCTATGACCTGACCCGTGGACGCATCACCTACCGTCAGAAGAAAACCGCCAGCGGCGCGAATATCTTTTCTGAACAGTAAAATTGCCATACACCTAAAATTGACACGCAAAGAGTCGGAATCAACCCCGGCTCTTTTTGCTTAACAGAATATAATCAAAACATGACCTTTGCGCGAATAGCCGTCAACGTCCCCACCCTGAGCGGCGTCTTTGATTATGCCATTCCGGCGGAAATGTCCGCCAAAATAATGCCCGGAAGCCTCGTCACGGTCCCGTTTAACCAGCAGCAGGTGCAGGGAGTGGTCACAGCGCTGGCCCCTCAACCTGCCGTGCAAAACCCCAAGCCGATTTCTACGCTCTTGGATGAACTGCCCGTGCTGACGCCGCAGCAACTTTCCCTGGCCTTTCAGCTGGCCGAAGCCACTTTAAGCCCGCTGGCCGCCATCATCAACCTGATGCTGCCGCCCGGCCTGGCCCAGCAAGCCGACAGCCTCTACACACTTTTTGCACAAAAAACAGACCAACTCGAACTCTCTCCCACCCAAACCCGCCTGATTGCCCTGCTGGCCGAACGCGGTCCCCTGCGCGGACGCCAGATTGAGCGCCATTTTAGCCGCGTCGATTGGCGCAAATCTGCCGAATCGTTGATCAAACGCGGCCTGCTCGGCAAGACCAGTGTTTTGCCCCAGCCTGGCGTGCGCGGAAAATTTATCCGCATTGCGCAGTTAAGCGTCACCCCCGAAATTGCCCACGCCGCAATGGATTCGCTCGGCAAGACCCCAGCCACCCTCCAGCGGCGGGCAGCCGCCCTCCAATTTCTGATCGACGAACCCGAGGCGGTCAACGTCGCGTGGGTCTACGCCGCCAGCGGCTGCAATCTGGCCGATTTACAGGAACTGGCCGAACGCGAGCTGATTATCCTGCGGGAAACCGAAATTTGGCGCGATCCGCTTGAAAAGATCAAGAGCAATGAGAAACAAGGCAACGAGTTCAACCTGACCCAGGCCCAAGAAACCGCGCTTGCCAGCATTCTTGAAACCTTAAACGTTCCACGTTCAACAACCAACCCGGCCGCGCCTTTTCTCTTGCATGGCACCACCGGCTCTGGCAAAACCGAAATCTACTTGCGCGCTGCGGCCCAGGTCTTACAAAACGGACGCCAGGTTCTGATTCTTGTGCCTGAAATTGCGCTGACGCCGCAGACCGTGCGCCGCTTTATGGCACGCTTTCCGGGCCGGGTCGGCATCTTGCATTCCAAACTTTCGGATGGCGAACGTTACGACACCTGGCGGCGCGCCCGCAGCGGGCAGCTTTCGGTGCTGATCGGCGCGCGCTCGGCCCTCTTCACGCCTTTTCAGGACATCGGCTTGATTGTGCTGGATGAATGCCACGATCATTCGTACTACCAATCTGAGCCGCCTTTTTATCACGCAGACCACGCCGCCGAGGCGTATGCTCGCATCTGCGGCGCGGTCTGCCTGTTCGGCTCGGCCACCCCAACGATTGAACAGCGTTATCGGGCCGAACGCGGCCAATTGAATTTGCTCGAACTGCCAGAGCGGGTTGGGCTTTCGATTGACAACCAATCCACCGGCTTTGAGCTGCCTCCCGTTCAAGTCGTGGATATGCGTGAGGAATTACAGGCCGGCAACCGCGAGATTTTTAGCCGCGTCCTGTCCGAATCGCTGGCTGAGACGTTTTCGCGCGGCGAACAGGCCATTCTTTTCCTGAACCGGCGCGGCACGGCCACCTATATCTTTTGCCGGGCCTGCGGCGAAACGCTGAAATGCCCGCACTGTGACAGCCCGCTGACGTATCATCTGGCGGCGGCCAATCGGGCAGAGCTGACGAGTAGCTATGCGACCGGGCTGTACTGCCATCGCTGCGGGTACAGCCGTCAGATGCCAAAAACCTGCCCGAAATGTAAAAGTCCGCATATTCGCGCGTTTGGGCTGGGCAGCGAAAAGGTCGAAAGCGAGGCTTTGCGGCTTTTTCCGGCGGCGGTCCCGCTGCGCTGGGATTGGGAAACCACCCGTCAGAAGGACGCTCACGAGGTCATTCTGACCCATTTTGCGAATGGCAAGGCCAACCTGCTGGTTGGCACTCAAATGCTCGCCAAAGGCCTGGATTTGCCCAACGTGACCCTGGTAGGGATTGTGCTGGCCGAAGTGGGCCTGAACCTGCCCGACCCATTTGCTGCCGAGCGCGTTTTCCAAACCCTGACCCAGGTGGCTGGGCGGGCTGGCCGTTCGCATAAGGGCGGCAAGGTCATCTTGCAAACTTTCCAGCCTGAGAGCGCGGTCATCCAACGCGCGGCGAAACACGATTTCAGCGGCTTTTACGCCGACGAGTTGGCTAACCGCCGCCGCCTGGGATATCCGCCTTTCGAGCGGGTGCTGCGTCTGGAACGGCGGGAGCGGGACGCGGCCCGGGCCGAGGAAGAAGCCCAAAAACTGGCGACCCAGCTCAGGGCTTGGATTGAATCTGAAGGCCGCGTCCAGACCGAAATGATTGGGCCTGTCCCCTGTCCTTTTCCAAAAATCGCTGATATTTATCGCTGGCAAATTGTGCTGCGCGGGCCAGAGCCGGCCAGTTTGCTCAAAAACAAAAATCTGCCGGGTTGGCGGGTTGAAGTGGAGCCGGTCAGTTTGCTATAATTTTGCAAGAGAGGTGCGCCATGTTAAATTTTTTAACAGCAACATCGCTAGACCTGCAAAACGCGGATGAGTTGCAGGCCAACCAGCGCGGCGAGATTACTGCCGCGCAAAATTCCCGCCTGACTGCCAGCCTGGGATTTCAAAACGGCTGTGCGCTGCTGCTTGTATTTCTGGCCTTCATCCCTTTATTTTTTATAATGCTAATTTTTGGCGGCGAGTTTGTCTCTTCTAAACAGGCTCTGCCCGCGCTGATTTTGATTGTTATTTTCCTGAGCCTTCTGGCGGGGGTTCTGCTTCGTTTTGGCGGGCTGTGGACAACCGGGAAACGCTGGCGCGCGCTCAAGCGCGACCGTGAAAACCATACTATTCGCCAGGGACAAGGCCAGTTGGCCTTTGAAAAGGGCGCTTATCTCGTGCGGGCCGCCGGGCGGGATTTGCTGCTGCCCACCAGCACCAATGCCGGCGGGTTGAAGCCGGGCGCGACCTATCGCTTTTATTATCTGGAAGAAAGCGGTTTTGTGCTTTCTGCTGAAGAGCTTTTCCCGGCCAGCCCGGCCCAGGCGCGCAGCTCGCTGCTTGAAATTTTAGCCAACGCCAACCACTTTAGCATGGAAGATCTGGAATTGAACAGAAACGGCGAAATCACAACCTCGCAACGCCTCCGGGCGCTGCCCCACTTGTTTTTTGGGATTGTGCTGGGCGCTATTCCGCTGGGAGTTGGCGGGCTGATTCTCTCGGACAATCAGGATTTTGATTTGCTCACCGTGCTTGTCCCGGCAGTTTTTGTGGCCGTTTTTGGGCTGATTGGCGGATTTATGTTCTTCAATGCGGTTGTGGCATTGCTGGCGCAGGCCCCCATCCTGGTGGAGGGCGTTGGGCAGAAGCAAAAGCGCACTTCAGGCGGCCGCAGCCGCAATACAACCTATTATTATGTGATCGAAGGCATGGATTTTCAGGTTAAGAAAAGCGCCTTCGAGGCCCTGGTGGATGGTGAACGCTATCGGGTTTACGCCCTGCCGCGCGTCAAACGCCTGCTGACGATTGAACCGCTCTAAAAAATCATTTTATTGGGAGTTTTAGGATGAGTCCAGAACAGGTTTTGCTTTCATGGGAAGATGTTAACAAATTAATTCAGCAATTGCTGCCCCAATTCAGGCGTGAGTTTATGGCGATGGTCATGATTACGCGCGGAGGCATTATCCCGGGCGGGCTGCTGGCCGAAACAATCGGCCTGACGCATGTCTTGACCGCCGCAGTGGACTTTCCATTTGAGCAGGCCAATGAAAAGCAAAAGCTGATGGCCTGGCCGCAGTTTATTCAATTTCCGGCAGATGAAAATCTGCGCGGACGCCCGGTCTTGATCGTGGACGATGTTTGGGGCTCGGGGCGGACGATTACAGCTGTCAAAAATCGGGTTTCGGCGGCGGGCGGATTCCCTGAAACCTGTGTCCTGCACTTTAACCCCTACCGCAATCTGTTTGGCACCGTCAGACCAGATTATTATGCCGATGTAACCGACGCCCATATCATTTACCCGTGGGAAGTTGATCGCGGACAAGACCTGGCTCTGCTTGGGGATGCCAATTAACCCATGAAAATATTAAGCATTGAACAACCCCGAAAAATTGAGATTTTAAGCGCAAACATATTTTTCCAGGGGTTGGACAAGAAATCGCTGGACGAGTTGTCTCTCCATACCAGCCTGTACCAGTTTGAGCGCGGCGAAGCCCTGTTTTGGGAAGGCGACCCCTGTCCGGGGCTGTATATCCTTGAAACCGGCAGCGTCAAACTCTTTCGCGTTTCAGCGCAAGGCCGTCAGCACATCCTGCGGGTCGCACAGGAGGGTGAAACTTTTAATGAAGTCCCGGTTTTTGACGGCGGCGAAAACCCGGTCAATGTCGAAGCGCTTGAAACCAGCACGGTTTGGGTGGTGCAGGCAGAGGCTGTCCATCGCTTGCTGCAAAATGACCCCGAATATGCCCGCCGGATTATCCGCAGCCTGGGCAAGATGCTGCGCCACCTGGTACAGATGACCTCCGAAATGGCATTTTTACAGATTCCGCATCGCCTGGCGCGTTTGATTAACGAAATGCCAGCCCATGAATTAAGCGGGGAAGGCGGCATCCGCTGGACTCAGGAACAGATGGCCGCCCGCCTGGGAACGGTGCGCGAGGTGGTGGCGCGCGCCCTGCGTGAGTTGGAGCGCAGCGGGGCGATTCAAATGGAAAACCGGCGCATCAGCATCGTAAATTACGAGATCTTGCAGCAGTGGGCCCAATCCTGGAATTGAGCCGGCTGCCTGCTACAGATTTTTTCTCTACCAGATAAATTTCGTTAAACGGTGTCCTTGCGAGCTGAAGATGTTTTTCGTCGGCGTGGCAATCCCCTTTCGGCAAGAAAATGCCGTTAAACAGGAGATTACCACTACGGGTACTCGTGCTCCGCTCAGGGACATGCGTGTCAAAATGATATTCTTAATGTCTATAACCATAAAAAAACGGCGCAGCCAACCAGGGCGCGCCGTTTTTGGTGGAGTGAGTCCCGCAATCAGATTCGTTCGAAGCGGTCAATCGGGACAACAAAGACCGTCGCGCGTTTTTCCTGAGTCAAATTGGGAGGCAGTTGCGTGCGGATAATCTCAATGCCGGCATCGACCCGTTCTTTTTCCACCCCAAGCAGAAGCGTGGTGCTGCCGCGCCGGAAAAAGCCCCCGGTTGAGGCGACGCGCGTTACCCGGAAATCTTCAGCGGTCAGGCCGTGCACGATTGCATCCACATCTTCATCTCGCAAAATGGCAATAATCATTTTCATGGCTAAAACTCCTCGAATCGCTCCACCTGGGTGGTAAAAATCGTCGCCCCGCCAACCGTGACGGGCACCGGGGTTGGCATGGGCAGGGGCGAACCCTCAAGCGGCAGGGCCAGGTATTCGATGCGCTGGCGGCAGGATTTTTTCAGGGCTTTCATCACGCGCTCTTCAGAGCCGCTCGTCAGACCGATCAGAAAGGTGGCGTTGCGCCGTCCGAGAAACCCGCCCGCGCTGGAAAAATGGATCACCGGCAGGCCAAGTTCTTCGACTGCCTGTTGGGCCTGGTCTGCGTCCTGTTCCTGGACGACGGCGGTCATCAGGAATTGAATGGAATTGGTAGGGGACAAACCTGCCTCCTTTTTGAGAGTTGACGTTATTCGATGCTGATTAACGTGTTTGCCGGATGGCTGACCTGGGTGGACTGACCATCTGGAAAAATGACTTCGGTATGGTCAAGCATCCGCGAAATACTAAGGCCTCTATATTTTACCGTAACCGGCCAGGGAAATGGATTCTCGTCGCAGATTTTCACCTGGCGGGCTGAGACAATTTGAACACCCAAAATTTCGAGAAACAGCCCAACCGGCGCAAAACCATGCAGCGAATCCCGTTCTCCCTGACCTGCGCCGGTTTCGGCGTGGTAAGTGCGATAGAACGACTGCGAACGTTTCAGGTTGGGCAGGATGGCCGACATGATATGCGCCACCAAACGGGCCGCCTCACGCCTGTAACCGTAAGCCAGCAGGCCCTCGGCTATTAAATGATTCCAGGGGATGTGGATGCCGAGGCAGAGCGGATCGGCATCCCGCGCAAAGACGCGCGGCAGGGCTGAAAGGCCGTAGGGATGGTCAAAATGCTCGGCATTCAAGATGGTACGCCGGATCAGGGTCTGCGCTTCCTGCTCGCTCGGCAGGCCGGCCCAAAGCGGCAGCAGCAGGGTTTGGTCTGAGATGGTCAGGTCCACCGTTTGGATGGTCAGCCGGTCGCGCCGGCTGAGGCCCTCAAACTCGAAATGCCCCACCGAATCGTAGAGTTTTTGGCTGGTCGTCACCGCCCCGGCAGCGCTGAAGCGGAAATCCTGGCGGTCGAGGCTTTCGGTCTGTTCCTGGCCGTTCAGCATTCCTTTAATCACAACCCGCGGACGCTTGAGGGCCTGGCCGTGGCCGTGAATCCGAATAATCAGGCGCACAGGCTGCTTCAGGTCTTTTTGCAGGTCAAGCTCCGGCACGGCCTGGCGGTCGCTGAGCACTTTCCCCGCCGGAGAGTTATGCGCGTCACGGTCGCTGTAATGGTAGCAACCGGCTTCAGCGTCCCAGCAGGCTGCGACAGCGGTTCGCAGAGTTTCCATCTGTTTTTTGAGGAGGGTCAAATCCGAGCTGCGCCCGAGCAGCTCGGCCATTTTAGAGAGCAAACTGGCTTCGCGGTAGAGCGCGGCAGACAGGGCCGGGCTTTGGACGGTGGTGATATCAACCCCCTGAGACCAGGCGTGCCAGCCCTCGAAGAGCGGATTGTCTTCAAAGCCGGTCTGGGTGACATGCTGCCATTCGGGCAGTCCGTTGCGGTCACTATCGTGGCGCGCCGAGAACCAGGCCCAGAAAAATTTATTGAGGGCCGGGTAGGCCTGTTGCAGGACGTTCTTGTCTGGCAGGCGCTGGTAACAATTCCAGGCCAGGCTGACCAGGAATGGCGCGGCCAGCAGGCGGGCGCGCTGACCTGCCAGGCCGGGCTTGGCGTCGATTTCACCGTCTTGATCCTGCACCGCCAAAAAGTTTTTGAGCAAGCCGCAAGCCAGGTCGGGTGCGCCGGGCAGGAGCGTGCTGAGATAGTAGCTTTCAAGCGGCAATTGCCCGCTCCAAAAGCGGGAGTGGTCTGTGCCATCGCCCAGGCGCGAATAGCCCAGATCGGGCTGGCGGACGAGGCCAAAGGAATTGTGCGGCAAGTGCTCTGATTTTCCGAGGAACAGGCCGAACGCCGCTTTCTGGCTGAACGCCAGGGCAGCATCCCAATCCGGGTCGCCGGTTTCAATCTCGACGGTTTGGCTTTGCAGCAGGATTTCGATCCGGGCGCGCTCGGCATCGAATGGACGCGCAACCGTGCGGCGGGCCAAATCGAAGGACTCTTGCGGGTCGGGCCGGGCCGCGAGGGCCCAAGAAAACTGGCGGGTGTTGCCGGGGGGCAGTTCCACGGGCAGGATCAGCGCGGGATACGGGCCCGGCCCCGGCTGAGGGCCGCCCGTCAGAAAAAGGACCGGCGAAAGGTTTTCGGCTTTGCCTTCCAGCACGCTCACCGATTGATGCTGAACGGCCGACATGGGCTGGCCTTCGAGCGGAATCAACTGTCCGGCCAGTTCAAAGCTGATCGCAAGCGGGGTCACGGCCCGGTTCGAGAGCGTGATTCTACCGGCAACCACATTTGAACCCGCTACCCAGTATTCGAAACGCACGTCCAGCCCGCTCAGCGGCGAGAAGTCCACCTCCAAAAAATTGGGGGCGAAAAAGCGAAGGGCCGGCCCGCGCACAAAGTCGGCGGGGTCATTTAGGATTTTATCGTTCTGAAAAAAACGCGGGAAAATGCGCATCAGGCGCGCGCGCAGGCCATAGGTGGTGCGCAGGCCGAGCGCAGAGGGGTCGCCGCCGCCCAAATCGAGCTGCCAAATGTGGTCGTCGGCGTAATTGGGTTCAGACAAGCGCGCATCAGCCGCGATGGTCAGCTGGATCGGGTCGCCGGTGGTCAGATTCCATTCTCTCATACGGCGCTTATTGTAAGGGTTGTTGGGCCGAAGGTCAAATCAAAACATTTGTGCTATAATAATTGTTTCTCTTTTTCCCCATTCCATAGCGAGGTGCTATGTCTTCAAACGTGATTCGTGTGGTTGGCGCGCGTCAGCACAACCTGAAAAACATTACTGTTGAAATTCCGCGAGACAAACTGGTCGTGATTACCGGGCTTTCCGGTTCGGGCAAGTCATCGCTGGCATTTGACACGATCTTTGCCGAGGGTCAGCGGCGCTATGTCGAGTCGCTTTCGGCGTATGCGCGCCAGTTCATTGGGCAGATGGACAAGCCGGATGTGGACTACATCGACGGGCTTTCTCCAGCGGTTTCGATTGACCAAAAATCGACCAGTCACAATCCGCGCTCGACGGTCGGAACCGTGACCGAGATTTACGACTATCTGCGGCTTTTATACGCCCGGGTCGGGATTCCGCACTGCCCGGTTTGCGGGCGCGAGGTGGTCAAGCAATCGGCCCAAGAAATTGTCGAGGCGATTGAGAAACTGCCAGAGGGAGAGCGCGTGCTGATCCTGTCCCCGGTCGTGCGCGGGCGCAAGGGAACCTATCAGGCGGTTTTCGAGGAAATCCGCAAGGCAGGTTTCGTGCGGGCCAGGGTGGATGGCACAATCTTCAACCTGGACGATGAAATCGAGCTGGATCGCTACAAACTGCATCACATCGATGCCGTGGTCGACCGGCTGGTGATCCACCATGCCGCGGACGAGGACGAACGCAACGCGGCCCGCACCCGCCTGACCGATTCGGTCGAGACTGCCCTCAAGTTTGGTGAGGGCTATGTCACGGTTTCAAAAGTCGATCCGGGAAAGCCTGCAACCGATCCTCGCAAATCGAATAACGAATTAGCGAATAGCGAGGCATCAAACAACGATTTACACTTCTCCGAACACCTTTCCTGCCCCGAACACGGCATCTCGCTCGGCGAAATTGAACCGCGCACATTCTCGTTTAACACGCCGCAGGGGGCCTGCCCTGAATGCCAGGGGCTTGGTTCGAAGCTGGAAATCGATCCTGAGCGGGTCATCAACCCGCAGAAATCGCTCAACGGGGGTGCGCTGGTTGCCCTGGAATGGAACAACGTCCGCGAGGACGGCAATCCCGGCTATTACTGGCAAATGCTGGAAGCCATGTCGAAGCATTATCAGATCGACATGAACAAACCTTTCAAAAACCTTTCCCCCGAACATCAGGACATGATTCTGCGCGGCACAAAGGGCCACAAAGTGCGCGTCCACTATCACAACCGCGAGGGCCGCACCGCCAGCTTTGAGGCCGCCTTCGAGGGCATTATCGGCAACCTTGAACGCCGCTACCGCGAAACAAACTCGGAATATATTCGCAGCAGAATCAACGAATACATGAGCGACCGTCCCTGCCCGGCTTGCCAGGGCAAACGCCTGCGCCCCGAAGCGCTGGCCGTGACCGTGGCCGATCTAAACATTTTGGACGTGACCGGCTGGCCGGTTAACCGGTCGCTCGAATGGGTCAGAAAATTGGCCGAGGGACAGGCCCTCAGCCCGCGCCAGCAGGCCATTTCGGAGCGGATTCTCAAGGAAATCATTTCACGGCTCGGATTTTTGGTCAATGTCGGCCTGGATTACCTGACCCTCAACCGCTCGGCTGCCACGCTTTCGGGCGGCGAAGCCCAGCGCATTCGCCTGGCAACCCAGGTCGGCTCGCGCCTGGTGGGCGTCTTGTATGTGCTGGATGAACCGTCGATTGGCCTGCACCCGCGCGATAACGGCCGCCTGCTCGAAACCCTGCGCGGATTGCGCGATTTGGGCAACACCGTCCTGGTGGTCGAACACGACGACGAAACCATCCGCACTGCGGATTGGGTGATCGACCTCGGCCCGGCGGCGGGTGAACATGGCGGCGAAGTGGTGGCCGAAGGAACCCCTGCGCAGATTTTGGCAAATGAAAATTCTCTAACCGGGGCCTACCTTTCGGGCCGGAAGCGGGTCGAAACCCCCGAAACGAGACGCGCCGGAAACGGCAAAAGCCTGAAAATTGTCAATGCAACGGCCAACAACCTGAAAGGAGTCACCGTCCAAATCCCGCTCGGAGAGTTGGTCTGTATCACGGGCGTTTCCGGCTCGGGCAAATCGACCCTGATGACCGATGTCCTGCACGGGGCGCTGGCCGCCCAACTGATGGGCGCGCACACCCAGCCGGGCCGGCACGAGCGGATCGATGGCGTGGAACATCTCGATAAAATTATCAACATCGACCAGTCCCCAATTGGGCGCACCTCGCGCTCAAACCCAGGCACCTACACCGGCCTGTGGGACGAGATTCGCAAACTGTTTTCAGAGCTGCCCGAAAGCAAAATTCGCGGCTACAAACCGGGGCGTTTCTCGTTCAACGTGCATGGCGGGCGCTGCGAAGCCTGCCAGGGACAGGGTGAACTGCGGATCGAAATGCAGTTTCTACCCGATATTTATGTGCCGTGCGATGTCTGTCACGGCAAGCGATTCAACCGCGAGACCTTGCAGGTGGCCTTCAAAGGCTACAGCATTGCCGATGTGCTTGCCATGACGGTTGACCACGCCCTCGAAGTTTTCTCAGCCTTCCCGCGCATGACCAATAAACTGGAACTGTTGCAGGAAGTAGGCCTGGGCTATGTCCGCATCGGCCAGAGCGCCAACACGCTTTCGGGCGGCGAAGCCCAGCGCGTCAAACTGTCCAAGGAACTCTCACGGCGCGCCACCGGGCGGACGCTGTACGTGCTGGACGAGCCTTCGGTCGGCTTGCACGCCGCCGATGTCCATAAGCTGATCGAGGTCTTGCAAAGACTGGTGGATGCCGGCAACTCCGTCCTGATCATCGAGCACAACCTCGATATTGTCAAAATCGCAGACTGGATCATCGACCTCGGCCCCGAAGGCGGCGACGCCGGTGGAGAGATCATCGCCGAAGGCACACCAGAAGATATTATGAAGGTGAAAGAAAGCTACACCGGCCAGTTCTTGAAAGCCCACCTGGCAAATGCCGGGCATTAACGTTTTTCGTTAAAAGAAAATAGGACGCGGATTTGACGGATTAGACAGATTCTCGCGGATTTTTTCAAAAAAATCCGCGAGAATCTGTCTAATCTGCGTCATCCGCGTTCTATTTTTCCTTATGCCCCTCAATCATTGCGGAATTGCAGACAATAATGGTGAAAGGTATTGCTGACCCAGGCGCTGCCCATCCCAAACGGGGCCAGGCGCTGGTTATCCTGCATCCAAATTTTTTCATCTTTAAGCGTATACATCTGGCCCAAATAGCGCGCCAGATCCCAGGCCAGCGGGTAAATCTTGCCGCCCTTCTTGACATTTTTAACGATGATCGTCAGGTAGGCGCGTTCCTTCAAGAGCGGCTTCAGCCCAGCGTAAATATGGGTCAGCAACCCCACAAACATCTCGTAATCATGAATATTCCCCAAATCGTGCGGGTCATCTGAATAGACCACGTCCAGGGCCTCGCTTTCGCGGCGCATTTTTTGATTTTTCGCGCCCTTGGCGTGCAGCATGTCCCAATACGGCGGGGAGGTCAGGACATAATCGATGCTGGCGGGCGGGATTCCGGAGCTAGCCGCTGTGGCCGCATCCGCCTGGAGGACGGTCGCAAACAACCCGTTTGCTGCTTCCCCTAAACCGGCCTGCTCCTGCCCGACAATTTCTGCCGCAATCTCCGCATATTTGGCGTTTAACTCGATGCCCCAGGCGTTTCTGCCCGCCCGCAGGGCCGCAACCAGCGTCGAACCGGTTCCCGCCATCGGGTCGAGCACCGTCCCGCCTTTTTTAGTAAAGAATTCGATGAAATCCTGGGCCATCGTCTCAGGGAATTTGGCCGGGTGCACCAAAACGCCCTTCTTGCGCGGCGGAGGGTTATGGATAAACCACGATTTCTGGAACTTGAGCCAGGTTTTTGGGTCGAGATCGTTCAGTTTGTTATTGGGCATGGGCGGATGATACCAGATAATAGACCGGCACAAAACCCCTTAAACTGCAAGAGCCAGGGGTCTTGGCCCTGGCTCTTGCAAAAAGGAGGAGAAGAGAAGTCACTGTTCGTCTGTGATTAATATAGCATCTTCCACCCAAACTTGCTTGACGCTTACCCTATGCTTGCCCAATGATTACCCAACAATTGGTAAAATATGCCCATGCCCGCCATCGACCTCGACCAACTGACCCGCCAGCGCGCCCAGACCTTTCACCTGCCGCCCGCGGCCCGCATCAGCACGCCCGGAATGGCTCTGGAATGGGTCAATCAGCGCGGCTTTGCCTACTTCTGGCCGATTAAGGGCGTCGACCTGCCCAACCTGTGGACGACTGTCGCAGGCGAGCGGCCGGTTGCAGACGCCCACGATGACCCCGGCCACATCACCTGGGGCTGGAAGGATGCCGCGCTCGGCAAGCGTCAGTGGTATTACGCCAAAGTCCTGCGCCGCAAAGCGACCCTGATCTCGCTCGAAATCGCCCCTTATTTTTACGCGCTCTCAGAAAACTACGGCTCGCCCGAAGAAGACCACCTCAGCGCTTACCGTGAAGGCCGCCTGACCCTGGAGGCCAAACTGGTCTACGAGGCGATTCTCGACAAAGGCCCGCTGCACACCATAGAATTGCGCCGCGCGGCCCATCTGACCAGCAAAACCAGCGATTCGGTCTTTAACCGCGCGCTGGAAACCTTGCAGGCCGATCTGAAAATCCTGCCGGTGGGCGTGGCCGCAGCCGGGGCCTGGCGCTACGCCTTCATCTACGATCTGACGGCCCGCCATTACCCCGATTTGCCGGAAAAAGCGCGGGCGATTGGCGAGGCAGAAGCCAGGCAAAAGCTGCTGGAACTGTACTTTGACTCAGTTGGGGCCGCTCAGCTGCGCGACGTGACGCGCTTGTTCGGCTGGGGCAGCGAGTTATCCGTCCGCGCTCTGAAACGCCTGACAGACGGCGGCCAGTTGACGGGTGGCGCGATCCGCGCGGATAAGGCCGGAGCGTGGTACGCGCTGTCTCGTCTAATCGCAAAATAACAAGGATCGAGGCCAGCCCCGATCCGCAAAAAGCTGCTCGACCGACATCCGCAATTCAATCCTTGACGCACCGAACAGATGTGCTATACTCATCCTGTCGTTACCTTTAACCCTTTTTGGAGAAAACATGGCTCGAAAATCTGCTGCCCCCCCTGAATCTCCCCGCTCGAGCGGGATGGATGACGCCAAGCGCTCTGTGCTCGATAAAGCCCTCGGTGATATTATCAAACGTTATGGTGATGGCTCGATCATGCGCCTGGGCGAGGCCCACAGCATGGTTGTGGACACCATCCCCACCGGCTCGCTTTCGCTCGATATTGCCCTGGGCGTCGGCGGCCTGCCGCGCGGACGCATCACCGAAATTTATGGGCCTGAGTCTTCAGGCAAAACAACCCTGTGCCAGCATATTGTCGCGGAAGCTCAAAAACTGGGCGGTACGGCAGCCTTTATCGACATGGAACATGCCCTCGACCCCGGCTATGCCGCCAAAGTAGGCGTCGATATCGACAACCTACTCGTCTCACAGCCGGATACCGGTGAACAGGCCCTCGAAATCGCTGAAACGCTTGTCCGCTCTGGCGCGGTGGACGTGGTGGTGATCGACTCGGTTGCCGCGCTGGTTCCGCGCTCTGAACTGGAAGGCGATATGGGCGATGCCACGATGGGCGTTCAGGCGCGTTTGATGAGCCAGGCTCTGCGCAAACTCTCTGGAGCAATCAACCAGACCAAAACGATGGTCGTTTTTACCAACCAACTGCGCCAGAAGATTGGCGTGATGTTTGGCAACCCCGAAACCACCACCGGCGGCCAGGCCCTCAAGTTCTATGCCACCGTCCGCCTGGACGTGCGCCGCATCCAATCGATCAAGATGGGCGCAGAAATTATCGGCAATCGCACGCGTGTGCGCGTGGTTAAGAATAAGGTTGCGCCGCCCTTCCGCACAGCGGAATTTGACATCATGTATAACGAGGGCATTTCAAAAGAAGGCGACTTGCTCGACCTGGCAACTCAGTTGGAAATTGTCCAGAAGCGCGGCGCGTTCTTCTCGTATGGCGATATTCGCCTCGGCCAGGGACGCGAAAACTCCAAAGAGTTTTTGCGCCAGAATCCCGAAGTGGCAGCCGAAATTGAAGGCACCATCCGTCAAAAAGCCCTCGGTGGAGAACTTATCCTGCCCGTGGACATGGGCAGCGACGATGGCGGCGACGAGTAGCCGTTTTCTAAAAACGAAAGAGCATGGACGATGCGCCTGGCGTGTCGTCTATGCTCTTTTTTTTGCTGCGAGTTGGCTGGCGGCCTGCGCCCCTTCGGCTTCTTCTGGCGATCCTATTTTTATTGCGCCCACCGCGCCAGCCAACCCAACTTTTGCCGTAACCGTGGTCAGCTTGTGGACGGCAACCGCGACTGAATCTGCCGATTCACAGCCTGTTTCCACGCCTGAGATGATCTTTACGCCCGTGGCGCAGGCCACGGAACCCCCGCCGCCGGAAAATTGCGTCAACGCGCTGAAGTTCCTGTCGGACCTGACCGTGCCGGACGGCAGCCCGGTTAGCCCCGGCCAGAAAATTGACAAGCAGTGGCTGGCCCAAAATAGTGGAACCTGCAACTGGGGCGAGGGCTACCGACTGAAACTCGTCGCAGGCTTTCCGCCTTTGGGGGCAGATGTCAACCAGGCCTTATTCCCGGCCCGGGCCGGGGCTGAAGTGACCCTGCAAATATTTTTCGTGGCCCCGCCCGTCAGCGGGATTTATCGCTCGGCCTGGCAGGCCTACGATCCAAACGATTTGCCGTTTGGCGAGACCATTTACATCGAGTTTATGGTTCCAGAATGAGAACAATCCACACGCCTGCTCGCGCGTGTGGATTGTGTAAAAGTTTATGGGGAACGGGAACAAATGATCTAACGCAAGCTAAACTGCAAATCAGCCTGGGGAACTTCGCCCCAGTAAACGGGGTTCGGGCTAAGAGTCAGGCTCTCGCTCGTCCAGGAAGAGACCTGATAAGGCCCGCTCGAGACAATGCTGCTGCTGATCTTTCCGTAGTTGCCGTTCGCCAATAAATCAGGTTTTACAATTGCAAAAGCGGGGTTTGCCAGATCAGTCAGCAGGTCGGGGAATGGGCGGTTAAGGTGTAAGACAATCGTGTTGAATTCAATTTTATTGATCCCATCGACCGGCGAGACCGGGCGGCCTTCGGAGTCTTTTTCACCCAGGAAGCCGAGAAAAACTTCCTGCCAGGCCGCGTAGCTGCCCGCGCCGCGCAGCGGACTCTGCGGGTCCAGCCAGCGATTGACGTTGGCCGCAATATCATCGGGGGTGATCGGTGTCCCGTCGCTAAAGACGGCCTCCGGGCTGAGGGTGAAAGTATAGGCCAGTTGATCGTCAGAAACCACCCACGATTCTGCAATCGCGGGCTGGGGATTGCCGCTGGCGTCGAGCATCACCAAACCCGAATAGAGAAATTGGTTGATGCGCATTGAATCGGCATCCGTAGCCAGGGCGGGGTCCAGCAGAAGGTCTGCTGAAAGGGCGCTTGGGTCTGCCGGTTGAGTGGGCACAAGCGGGGTTTCTGTGGCCGGGTCGCTGACGGGCGGGACGCCAGGCTCCTGGGTTGCGGGGGCTGTTTGCGGTTGGCAGGCAGCAAGAACAAATGACGCGAGCAAAATCAGCACAAAAAAACGCGATAAAAACTTAGTTTGATGCATGGCGTTACCTCCAGGTGGATGAGAAAGAGTTCATTCTATTAGTCGGTCTGAACATTAATGTAACATTAATAATAAGAAATTACTATAGAATTTATCTGATTATATCTATAATAATGATTTAATTATATAATAATCTTACACTTGCCCATCTATAAAGTAAAAAATTCATAGAAATAATGGAATTGGCCCAAATTGGTCTAATTTTCAACCCTTTTTGGCTACAAATCACGACTAATATTATGAAAAGCCCAGACTTGAATCTAAATATTCTCAACGACGAAGAATTGGCCCACCTGGCGAAAATGGGAAAACAAGGCGCATTTGCCCAATTATATGACCGGCTGTTACCCGCAGTGTATGCCAGGGTACGCTTTAAGGTACCTGAGCTGGACGTGGAAGATGTTACCCAGGAAGTGTTCATCGCAATTCACAAATCTTTACACAGCTTTCGCGGGCAATCCAAATTTAGCACCTGGATTCGCACCATTACCAATCGAAAAATTGCTGACTACCATCGTTCCAGCCCGGCCAATCAAATTGAGCAATATGATTACGAAAACATACCGGGCGATAACCACAACCATCATTTGGAATTTACCAAACAAGAAGACGATCTTGCCAGCGTTCAACAAGCGCTGATGAAGTTACCCCAAAACTATCAAGATATTCTTTTGATGCGTTTTGTAGACGAAATGGCCTTCATCGAAATTGCGCATCAAAACAAGCAGACCCTTGAAGCAACCAAATCCCTCTTCCGGCGTTCCATAGCTGCTCTTTCAGAAAAAATGCAGGAGGAGGTCTTAAAAAATGAGTAAAAATGCGATGCTGAATGAGAAGAAGCTGGATGAACAAATCGCGGAATTCGCGGACCAAATCCTTGCGACAGATGAAGATATTGATATGAAAAATTTCGATCAGGCAGATGAATTGATTAACCTTCAAAAAACCATTTTATCCATGAAGGCAGCCGTTGAAATTGCGCGGCCCGATAAAACGACCCGCGCTCGCATCCGCAGGAATTTGATTCTGCTCACCAGCCAGGAGGAAAATCCCGCGCCGCAAGCAGCGCGCCAAAAACTGCGAAGAATTTCAGGCATTGCGCTGGCCAGCGGTTTTGCATTGATCATTTTCCTGGGAATTGTATTGATGCCCTTTCAAGAATCGAACCCGCCCCTCACTGGCGCAGCCCAGCTATCCCAACCGTGGATTCCGATCCTGGTCATTTTGGGCGTAGTCACAATTGTTATTATTTCTTGGTTAAATCGCCAACGTTAAGTTTTGAGGAGAGATTATGTACAACAAAATCAGATTGACAAAATTATTAAATCTTTTTTCGCTCCTGGTCATCTTATCGATGATCTTTTCGGCTTGTGCGCCGGTTCCGCTCGCTGGTACTGCCGGCGATGTTACGGAAGTCCCGACCGAAGCCCCAACTGAAGTGCCAGCCGACATTCCGACTGACACCCCAACCGATGTCCCGACTGACCTCCCGACTGACCTCCCGACCGATGTCCCAACCGAGGTCGCGACTGACATCCCAACCATTATCGCGACTGACGCCCCAACCGATGTCCCGACTGACATCCCAACCGCCGACGTAACCGAGGCCCCGACCGAGGTCCCGAGCGAGACCCCGACGAGCGTTTCGACGAAGGCCTTAGCGGGGCCCTTGGTGGCCGTTGCCACGGAAACCCCCACTGCAACCGCGACAGAAACAGCAACCTTGCCCCCGACCGACGCGCCCACCAATACCCCTGTCCCGGTCAACGATCCCTATCTGGGACTAGGGGTTCAATGCAACAATGATTTATCGGCAACCTTCAAAATCTCCAACCGGGGTGGAGATATGCTTGAAGCGGGTCAATACACGCTAAGCGAACCAGGCAAACCGGACCAGACCAAGCCGTTAAATCTGGCTGCCGGGGGCAGTATTTCCTTCACCGCCGCCGGGAATGCCTCCGTGACTGTCCGCTATTCCACCTCACAATTAGACAATGTCACCCTGGGAGCGACGGGAACCTGCCTGCCTCTGCCGCCAACCTATACGCCGGTCCCAAGCGCAACGCCCACCGCCTCCAAAACAGCGACGCTGACCCTGACCCCAAGCGCGACTCGCACTTCGACCGCGACCTACACGGCTACGTTAACCCCGTCGCAAACTTTCACGCCGTCATTAACCTTCACCCCTTCGCTGACCTACACCCCATCCCTGACCTTTACGCCCTCTCTGACGCGCACCCCCAGCGCGACCCGCACCCCGACCGCAACCCGCACGGCAACACTTACCCCATCCCAAACTTTCACGCCGTCATTAACCCTGACGCCCTCCCTGACTTTCACCCCATCCCTGACCTACACCCCGTCGATTACGCGCACGCCGACCAACACGAAGACCCCCAAGCCAACCAAAACGTCCACCGCGACCCGTACCGCCACTTTTACCAAAACTTTAAAACCCACTGCAACCCTAACCTTAACGCCCTCTCAAACTTTCACGCCGTCGTTGACCTTCACACCTTCGTTAACCTTCACGCCCTCGTTGACGCTGACCCCCTCGTCAACGTTCACAAACACATTAACGTTGACACCGACCAATACAAAGACCGCCACCTTTACGCCAACGACAACTTTCACGCCCTCGCCAACCTTTACGTCTACTTTTACGCCAACCCAGACTCCGACCGAGGTGATTTTGGATGGACAGCTGGACCTGGCAGTATTCTGTAATGTCGATCTCTCCGCCACCTTTGTCATTACCAATATTTCGGGAAGCGTCAGCGATGGGAACTACAACCTCTCTGACCCCATTAAATCTGGGATTGTAGACTTAGGCCCCGGCGAGGAAATGCAGGTTAACGGGGCCGGGTATGCCACGATGACAGTCACCTATCGGACGAGTTTCCTGTCCTCCGTCACCTTGAGCACAACCGGATCCTGCTCGAAGAGACCGGATACTCCGACACCCACCGCCACCAACACCGCAACCAGCACGCCAACCAATACACCGACCAATACACCGACCAACACACCGACCAACACACCGACCAACACGCCGACCAACACACCGACCAACACACCGACCAACACACCGACCAACACACCGACCAACACACCGGTTCCGCCTCAATTGGATGTGATCGGGCAGTGTCCTCCCGGCCAGAACATTGTTTCCTTCACCGTCAGCAATTCGGGCGGGCCGCTGGCGGGTGACTTCAGCGTGACCGTCAAAAACGCGCAAGGACAGGTGGTCTTTACCCAGACCTACGATCAAAGCACGCCGCTGCCGCTGAGCAACATCGACATTGGGACACAGCCGCCTGGCAGCTATGAAATCGAGGTCTCGTACCTGCCGCTCGCAGCCAGCTCCAAGTTCAAAGTCGACTGCCTGGCCCCAACCCCAACGGCGACCAGCACCCCGGTTGCGCCTCAATTGGATGTGATCGGGCAGTGTCCTCCCGGCCAGAACATCGTTTCCTTCACTGTCAGCAATTCGGGCGGGCCGCTGGCGGGTGACTTCAGCGTGACTGTCAAAAACGCGCAAGGACAGGTGGTCTTTACCCAGACCTACGATCAAAGCACGCCGCTGCCGCTGAGCAACATCGACATTGGGACACAGCCGCCTGGCAGCTATGAAATCGAGGTCTCGTACCTGCCGCTCGCAGCCAGCTCCAAGTTCAAAGTTGACTGCCTGGCCCCGACGCCGACCTCCCCGGTTAGCCCCACACCAACGGTCGCGCCTGTTCCTCCGGCGCGTGGACAAAACATCTGCATCCAAACGCTGGTCTTCCACACTTTCCGCGATGGCTATCTGGAAATCTACCGCCTGGACGGTATCGAAGGTCAGCCCGGGTTCAAACTTTATGACCTCTCACGCAGCACCGCTGCCGACAGCCGCCCGAGCCGCTCCCCGAATGACGTTTGGGTGGCTTTCCAGAGCAACCGTAACGGCAATGTCGAACTGTATTACACTGCGCTGGATGGCTCTGGCAGCCCGGTGCGCCTGACAAATACCAGCGCAACCGTCAACAACACCACCCCGATGTACGGGCCAGACGAACGCACGATTGTCTTCCAAAGTGATCGTAACGGTAATCTTGACCTGTTCACAATCGACCAGCAGACTCGCGAAGAGCGCCAGATTACCAGCAACCCTGCGGACGACATCAACGGTTTCTACTCACCCGATCTGCGCTGGCTGGTCTTCCAGAGCAACCGCAATGGCAACTGGGATGTCTTCATCCTCGACACCGAAAGCGGTAACGAGTTCCAATTGAGCGACTCGCCTGCCAACGAGACCTTCCCGGCCTGGTCGCCGAATGGCAAACAGATCGCCTTTATCTCGGATGTGGATGGCGGCACAGACTTGTTCATCATCGATGTCAGCGGTGAGAACGAGAAGCGCATCACCAGCGACGGCAAGACCATCAATGCGGTCTGGTCGCCGGAAGGGGATCGAATTGCCTACCAATCGGAGCGCAGCGGCAACCTGGATGTCTACTCCTACGACCTGTTGAAGCTGGAAGAGTACCGCGTGACCGATTACGAGGGCGTCGACTCTGGCCCAACCTGGGACTGCGGTGGTACAAACCTGGCTTTCACCTCCATGCGCGATGAAAACGCGAACATCTTCCAGGTTTTCTGGCAAGGTGGTTCAGCCGGCAACATGACCATCGACCCGGCCAGCGACAAGTGGTCACAGTGGCGGCCTTCCAACGATGTCTCAAGCACCGGCTACTAAACTGATTGACTGATCGCCCCGTTCTCCGGCAGGAATCATCCTGCCGGAGAACTTCTTAATTCCACAAAAAACGTGTATAGTAAGAGCTATGCTTCTTCTTATTTCCGCTTATCTGGTTGCGATATTCATCCCCGTTGTTTCGCTGGGGTTAATTTATAAACTGGATTTCTACAAAACCGGCCAATTTACAACCATTCTGATCTCTTTCCTGGCCGGGGTGGTCGCTTTTTTGCTGGCATCCCAGATCAACCGCACCATCATCCTGCAAGGCTGGCTGGAGCGGATGGATGTCATCCGTTACTCCGCCCCAATCGCCGAAGAAATCTTAAAAGGCCTGATTCTTTGGTATCTGGTGAGCCGTCCAAAATTCACTTATTTTGTCGAAGGCGCGGTCTACGGCTTTGCTGCCGGAATTGGTTTTGCAATTGCTGAAAACTTGCAATACCTGCAGGCTGCTCAAGAATCGGGGCTTTTTCTGGCTATCAGCCGGGTCATTTCGACCAACTTGATCCACGCGGCAGCCACCAGCCTCCTCGGTATTTTTTTGGGACAGGCAAAATTTGAAAAGGGGCCGGCCCGGCGTTTGCGGGTGGCGGCGATGGGCTTGCTGCTTGCCATGTTCATCCACGTTGGTTTTAACAACCTCGTCACGCGCGTCGAGAGCGGGCTGTTGTTGCTCTACGCCGCCGTCTGCGGGCTGGCAAGCGCCGGAGTAATCTCCTACGTGATTAAGCGCGGCCTGAAAACAGGCAAAATCTGGCTGGAAGAAAGCCTGGGCATGACCGACCGGGTCACCAGCGGCGAAGCAGCCGTGGTTGTGCGGATGGAAAGCATCGACGATATTCTGAAACCGCTCGCGGCCCGCTTCGGCGATAAAAAAGCCAGCCAAATTAAAGATTTTATGACCAAGCAAGCCCGGCTCGGCTTTTTGCGCAAATCGGTTCAATTATTAAGCGATGAACGCATGAAACGCGCTACAGAAGAAGAAATTATGAAATTGCGCGCCCAAGTCGATCTGGCCCGGCGCAGCGTGGGCAGTTATGCCATGCTTTTCCTGCGCCAGACCTTTCCTGAAGATTCCAGCCCGCTCTGGGGCCGGCTCGAAAGCCTGATTCAGGAGCGGGCCGCCGCCCGGCCCGCCAGTGGCGGCATGAATTTGTGGGCAAACCTGAAAACTCGCCAAGAAGAGCAAAAAACACTCAAACAGGAGCATGAAGAATGAGCCAAATTATTTCGATCCATTCTTTTCGGGGCGGCACCGGCAAATCCAACGTCACCGCCAATCTGGCCGCGCAAGCCGCCCTGGCCGGGAAACGGGCCGCCATCATCGATACCGACATCCAGTCGCCGGGCATTCATGTTTTGTTTGGGCTGGATGAAAACAACATGCGCCAAACCCTGAACGATTACCTGCACGGACAATGCGCCATCACCGAGGCCGCTTTCCTGGTCGGACGGGCAGCCAACGCCCGGCCCGGTATCCGTCAATTGGCCGAAAAAAATCTCTGGCTGGTGCCGTCCAGCATCAAAACGACTGAAATCAGCCGGGTCTTGCGCGATGGGTACGATGTCAACGTCCTCAACAAAGGCCTAAAAACCCTGCGCAAGGAATTGCAGCTCGATTATTTATTTATTGACACCCACCCCGGCCTGAACGAAGAAACCCTGCTCTCGATTGGCATCTCGGATGAGATGGTCATCATCCTGCGCCCCGATCAGCAGGATTTTCAAGGAACCGCGGTCACGCTGGATGTTGCCCGCAGCCTGGATGTGCCGACCATCCGCCTGTTGGTTAACAAAGCGCTCTCGAAATATGACCCGAACCAGATTCGGGAACATGTCGAGGCAACCTTCCAGGCTCCGGTGGCGGGGGTTCTGCCCCTCAGCGAAGACATGGTCGAGATGGGCAGCGCCGACTTATTCTCGCTCTGCTATCCAGACCACCCCTGGTCTCTGGAACTGGCCCGGGCCGCGAAAACCATTCTAAATCTCGCTTAGTTTTTTAGTGGATGGAGGAAAAGACCATGAAATGTTGGTTTTGTGAAGAAAGCGCCCGCGCAGTTTGCTCTTTTTGTGGCCGGGGCGTTTGCAGGGATCACGCCAGTAAAATGTCTGGGTTTATCACCATGTTCCTGGGCGGCAACGAAACCCCAAAAGGATTGGCTGTCGCCGATGTGATCTGGTGCGGCGAGTGCCAACCTCAACCCGAACCAATTCCGATGCCGGAATTGTACTAACTCGCGCGCGAGGAACCATGAGCGGAATATTCGACCGACTACAGAAAAAACTGGAAATAGAAGAGCAGGCCGGCGGCATCAGCCCGCTCGACCTGGCGGCACTGCCGCCGTTGCTGCGAAAAATCATGCGCTACATGCTGCGCGAATATGAATTATTGTATAGTGAGATTGGGGAATGGGTGAACGAATTGCCCGCAGCCGAACGGCCCAGCCAGGCCGAGTTGGATTCCGCGCTTGATCTGCTTACCCGGCAATTTTGGCTGATTCGACGCGGTGAAGGCCAACGGGTGCGCTACCAGGCCAACCTGCGCCGCAAAGCCGGCAGTAAACTGGCCCAGGGCGTTTGGAGCGCGCTCGATAGCCGGATCGCCGCCCAGGCTGCCGCAAAAAAAGATCAGCAAGCGCAGGATTAAATATTAAGCGCGTTTAGGTTGCAAGCGGCAGGGAGACGGTGAAAACTGTGCCTTTGCCGAGCTGTGAATCGACAGAAATTTTCCCCCCGTGATGTTCAACGATCCAATAGGCAATCGAAAGGCCCAGCCCAAAGCCGCTGGCCTTCGAGCGCGTCCGGGACTTTTCACCGCGATAAAAGCGCTCGAAGATGTGCGCCAAATCCTCAGCGGGGATGCCGGGGCCGCAGTCTCGCACGCTGACGTTGACCCAGCCTCCCGACTTGGCCATGCCTACCAGCACCTGCCCGCCCTGCGGCGTATACTGGATTGCATTGGAGATCAGGTTCAACAGTACCTGCTTCAAACGGTCACGGTCGCCGTTGACCAGGGCTTCATCAATCTCGGCCAGTTTCAGGCTGACTTTGCCGCCGGCCAAAACGTGCATTTCCTGAAAAACTTCCAGCACCAGCCCATCCAGTTCAACGGGATTCAAGACCAGGCTGAGTTTGCCTGATTCGGCCTGGGCCAGTAAAAGCAAATCGCCCACCATGCGGGTCATACGGTCTGCTTCATCCTTAATCGAATCAATCGACTCATCATCTGCGCCCAATTTGCGGATCAAATCTGCATTGCCCTTGATTACCGTAAGCGGGGTGCGCAGTTCGTGCGAGACATCCGCCAAAAAGCGTTGTTGGGCGGTAAAAAGTGTCTCGAGTTGTTCGAGCGAGCGGTTAAAAGCGCCTGTCAGCGTGCCAATTTCGTCGTCGGGCGGGCCGTCGTAAGGGATGCGGCGTGAAAGGTCGTCGGCGCGCGTAATTTGTTCGGCAATTTCAGTGGCAGTTTCAAGCGGTTTCAGGGCCTGACCCAGGCTGAGCCACGAAGCCAGGGCTGCCAGGGGCATTGCGATGATCGCCAGCAGCAGCAGCGCATACAGCAGGCTATTGCGGATGGTATCGACCAGCTCGAGATTGACGGCCGCCTGGATGACCCCCTGCGGACGCGCGCCAAACTTGTAAGGGGCAGACAAAACCCGCCAATGATTGCCCTGGGCATCGTAGATGTTGCGAAAAACCGGCGAATTGGCCGCCAGGCCGGGCGGGTCGAGGGCCGGAGGCAAGGGAGGCAGATCGGTGGTGCCCCCGATAAATTTGCCGTCCCGCCCCCAGACCTGAAGCGAGACACGGGTCGAGATTTGGAGAGAGGGCAGGCTGAGGGTGGTGAGATCATCCGAGGTTTCGGCCCCCAGCGAATTTGTGATGTTCAGGGCATAAATGCGCAGGGTGTTATCGACCTGCTCGAAAAGCACCGCGCTGACAGTCAGATAGACCAGCATTCCAAATAAAAGCAGAATGCCGCCCAGCAAGGTGGAATAGAGCAGGGTCAGCCTGAGGCGGAGAGACATGCGAAATCAGGGCATTTCGCGCAAAACGTAGCCGACACCGCGCACAGTATGAATCAGGCGCGGCAGCTGTTCATTGTCTTCCAACTTTTGGCGCAGGTAACGGACGTAAACTTCGAGCACGTTGCTCTCGCCGCCGAAATCGTAGCCCCAGACCCGGTCAAAGATCAATTCACGAGTCAGCACCTGGCGTGGGTGGCGCAGGAAGAGTTCCAGCAATTCGTGTTCTTTGGCGGTCAGTTGAATCAGTTTGCTGCCGCGCGTTACTTCGCGGGTACTGGTATCCAGCGAAAGATCGGCAAACGTGAGGACCTGCACCCGATCGGTTTGGGTGCGGCGCAGCAGGGCCCGCACGCGGGCGGTCAGCTCGTCCAGGTTGAAGGGCTTGACCATGTAATCGTCGGCCCCGGCATCCAAACCCTGCACCCGGTCTTGAATGGTGTCCTTGGCGGTCAGCATCAAAATCGGCAGCGCGCCGCCCAACCGCAGGCGGTGGCAGACATCCAGCCCGTCCATGCCCGGCAGCATCCAATCCAAAATAATCAGGTCAGGGTTAATCTCACGGGCCAGGTTTAACCCGCTGCGGCCATCGCTGGCAGTATTCACCAGGTAGCCTTCATAGGCCAGCCCGCGCTGTAAAACTTTTAAAATCGCGGGGTCATCTTCGATAATCAGGATTCGCTCATTCATATAGTTGCTCCTGTTTAAAATTATACCAATTCTGGTAGAATTTAGTTCATGCGCGTGCCGATCTTCAAACGAATCTTTGATATTGCCTGCGCTCTGGCGGGATTGGTCTTGCTTTCAGGGCTGTTATTGCTGCTGGCCGGCCTGGTACGCGTCTTTCACGGCGCGCCGATTCTGTTTGAGCAGACCCGCCCAGGTTACAAGGGCAGGCTTTTCCGCATCTACAAATTTCGGACGATGAACAACGCCCGCGCCGCAGACGGCAGCCTGCTGCCAGACGCCGAACGGCTGACCCCGCTTGGGCGTTTCCTGCGCGCCACCAGCCTGGATGAACTGCCCGAGTTGTTTAACATCCTGCGCGGAGAGATGTCACTGGTGGGGCCGCGTCCGCTGCTGGTGCAGTATCTCGCGCGCTACTCGCCCGAACAAATGCGCCGCCACGATGTCCTGCCCGGTATTACCGGCTGGGCTCAGGTGCATGGCCGCAACGCCCTCAGCTGGGACGAGAAATTTGCGCTGGATGTCTGGTATGTGGATCACTGGTCTTTCTGGCTCGATCTAAAAATTCTGGCGCTAACGTTGCTGAAAGTGATTCAACGGGAGGGCATTTCACAACCCGGCCACGCCACCGCTGCCGAATTCATGGGCAACCGGCCTGAAAAATAATCACAAAACCACCGAAAACAGAAAACGGGCAGACGAATTCGTCCGCCCGTTCTGTTTTTGAGCAGGTTAGATTAATCGCGCCCCGTCTGAGGCCTTGCAAATATAAATCTCAGGCTTCAGGCCGGTTTGGGCCTGGTATTGGCGGGCCAGTTCGAGCGCGAAAGATTCGGCGGCGGCTTTCTGGACCAGGTTGACGGTGCAGCCGCCAAACCCGGCCCCGGTCAGGCGCGCACCCAGGCAGCCCGGCAGGCTTTGGGCAATCGCGGCCATCGTGTTCAGTTCCGGGATGGAAACTTCGTACAGGTCGCGCAGGCTGGCGTGACAATCATTCATGATTTGGCCGAACTCGCCCATTCTGCCTTGCTCCAAAAGCGGGATGGCGCGCCGCGAGCGCTCGATCTCCTCGACGACGTGCCGGGCGCGCTTCTCGGCCAGAGCCGGAAGCTGGCCGCTCAGCCGGTTAAAATCGTCCAGGCTGACATCGCGCAGGGCGCGGACGTTGGGCAGCTGCTGCGAAAGGATTTTGACGGCATCTTCGCAGGCCTGGCGGCGCTGGTTATAGGCCCCATCCGTTAGTTTGCGGCGGACGGAGGTATCGGCGATCACAATCGCGATATCTTCGGGGACGGGCAAAACTTGCCATTCGAGCGAGCGGCAGTCGAGCAGGAGCAGCTTACCCGAGACGCCGCAAGCCGAAGCAAACTGATCCATGATTCCGCAATTGACGCCGACATATTTATTTTCAGCTTTCTGGCCGAGCAGGGCGCGCTCCATGGGTGGCAGAGTCCAGCCAGCCCCTTTGGCTGCGCTCAGGGTTTGCCAGGCCAGCGCGAAGGCCATCTCGACCGAGGCCGAGGAGCTTAGGCCCGCGCCACGCGGCACATCCGAGGCAAAAACCGCATCCAGGGCCTCAACCGTCAAACCGGCCTCTCTCAGGGCCCAGGCCACCCCGGCCGGGTAGCAGGCCCATTCGGCCAGCGGAAAGCCGTCCGCGTTGGTTTTGGCGGCGATGCTTTGGAGCGTAAACGAAACCTGCTCGCCAAAATCGGCAGCGACCAGAGTCGAGCGATCCGAATGGACACTGGCCGGGGCAAAGGCGATGTACGTCGCGCGGTCGATGGCTGCGGGCAGGACAAATCCATCATTAAAATCGACATGTTCGCCCAAAATATTGACGCGGCCCGGCGCAAGGGCGAGAAAGGCCGCTTCTTTGCCGAATCGCTGGCGGAAGGTGCTGAGGACGAGGTCTTTTGGGTGCATGATTATCTCCTGTGGCGCGGGAGGCTATCCCGCGTTACGGTAATGCACTTCAGGCAGTTCGCGCAGCCTTTGGGCGGCAGTTTCGGGGGTAATATCGCGCTGGGGCATGCCGAGCATTTCGTAGCCGACCATAAACTTGCGGACGGTGGCGGAGCGCAGCAGCGGCGGGTAAAAATGGGCATGCAGAACCCATTCGGGGTGGCTTTCGCCATCGTTGGGGGCCTGGTGAAAGCCCATCGAGTAAGGGAAGGAGATTTCAAACAGGTTATCGTAGCGGATGGTGACTTTTTGGTAAATATCGGCCAGGGCGCGCCGTTCGGGCTGGCTCAGGGCAGGCAGGCTGGGCGCGGCGCGCTGGGCGATGACCAGCACTTCAAAGGGCCAGACCGCCCAAAACGGGACGAGGGCCGTGAAGTGTTGGTTGCTGGCGAGAATGCGCTCGCCGCGCTTGTGTTCTTCTGCCAAATAGTCGAGCAGCAGCGGACGCTTGTTTGCGCTGAAATAATCTCTCTGGCTGGCGAGTTCCTTGGCCGGTTCGGTCGGAATCTGCGACTGCGACCAGATCTGGCTGTGCGGATGGGGGTTGGAACAGCCCATGACCGCGCCCTTGTTCTCAAAGACCTGGACATGCCTGATTTCAGGGCGTTTGAAAAGTTTGGCGGTTTCATCGCTCCAGGTATTGATGACCGCTTCGGCTGCGTCGAGCGTGAGCTGCGGCAGGCTCAGGTCGTGGCGCGGCGAGAAGCAGATCACTTTGCAGACGCCAGATTCGGGCAAAGCCTGGAAGAGCGTGTCAGGTGTGGAAGTGTCAGGTGTCAGGGGCTGATCTGGCAAGGATGTCTCACCTGAACCCTGAGACCTGCCACCTGATCCCTGACCCCTGAGACCTGAGACATCCTCTGGCAGGAGCGCCGCAAAATCATTCTCAAAAACAAATGTGCCTGTGTATTGCGGGTTGTGAATGCCTCCGGCGCGTTCGTTGCCCGGGCACAGATAGCAGGTGGGGTCGTATTCGGGCAAATAGGACGGAGCGGTCTTTTCGACCTGTCCCTGCCAGGGGCGTTTGGCGCGGTGCGGCGAGACAAGGATCCACTCACGCGTGAGGGGGTTGTAGCGGCGGTGTGGGGAATCATACATAGCAATTGTCCTTTTGTGGGATGCCTCGATTCTAATTGATTTTTAAAGTTTCGCATTTTCGTTTCTGAAGATTGTTTTGGGCAAGATTGGCCCTTGACGGAGGTCTGACAATCTTGTAAACTAATGTTACCGGTCACATGAACGGTAACATTATAGCGTAGACCGCCAATAAAAGGTTGTTATGAGCAAATCAAGCCCCACCATTCGGGATGTTGCAAAGCACGCTGGCTTTTCACACCAGACTGTTTCGCGCGTCATCAACCACAGTGAAGAAGTTGCCCCAGAAACCCGCGAACGGGTCGAAGCCGCCATTGCCGAGTTGGGCTATCTTCCAAACGCGATTGCGCGTTCAATGGCAAGCGGCCAAACCCATACCCTGGCCTGCATTTCCCCCAACCTGACGGATTATACCTTTGCAAGCATTATCGAGGGCGCAGAAATTGAAGCCCGGCGCTGGGGCTATTTTTTGCTCTCCTCTTCCGCCCGCGACGCGGAGAGTTTCAAAAGCCTGGTCGATGAACTGGTCGGGCATGGCCGGGTGGACGGGCTGCTGGTAATGAACCCGTATGCCGATCAGCGCTACCAACTCATCCCAGAGGGGTTTCCGGTGGCCTTTGTGGGTGCGCGTTCACGCGGCGAAAATATCTGCTCGGTCTGCCTCGACGATGAAGCGGTTGCCTACCGGGCCACAAAATATCTGATCGAATGCGGCCACCGCCAGATTGGGATGATTACCGGCCCAATGGCCGAAGATTGCTGCATGGATCGCAAGGTCGGCTTTCAGAAAGCGATGGCAGAGCACGGGCTGCCCTTCCTGCCGGAATTAATCATCGAAGGCGATTGGGGCGCTTCTTCAGGGCAGGCCGCGCTGGTCCAGATTTCTGCCAATAACCAGCTGCCGGATGCGATATTTGTCCAAAACGACCGCATGGCAATGGGCGTTTTACGCGCCGCGCGCGATTTGAAAATCAGCGTACCCAACCAATTATCGATCATCGGGATCGACGATATGCCGCTCACCCAGCATTACGATCCGCCGCTGACCACCATGCGCCAGGATATGCCGCGTCTCGGTCAGGAAGCTGCCCGAATATTGATCCAGGCCCTGGCAGGCGCGCAAAAGCAAGAATGTCAACTGAAACTTCCCGCCGAACTGGTTGTCCGTCAATCGGTTAGGCAGCGCTAGCCATTTTCAGGCGTTTCAAAGCCCTCCCGACAGATTTTTTTCTGACTCGGTCTGTTTTTTGTTGCTATTTGCCTAAAAAGGAGGTGGTTTCTTTTACAAAACCGGTTTGATTGGAAGCACCCGCTCCATCCTTACTCAATTTAAACACAATCAGGAGAAGAAAATGTTACGAAAGTCGTTTATGCTTGTTGTTAGCCTGTTGGTTGTCGCTGGCTTCGTGCTCGGCGCTTGCGCTCCCGCCGCCCAGCCGGAAGTCCCCGCCCAGCCCGCAGATTCTGGCGAGACAGTTGCGCCGATGGCCGAAGATGTCACCATTCGCTGGCGCACCCGGCCCGATAACCAGGAAGAAATTGATGTTTACAGCGCCATCAGCGAAGAATTGGATGGCAAGCTGGATGGCGTGACCCTGGTCTACGAACCAGGCGGTACTGAAAGCTCGAACTATCAGGATCAGCTCCGCACCGAAGTGGCCGCGGGGACCGCTCCCGATGTCTTCTGGCTGCCCGGAACCGATATCGCCGACTTTGCCGAACGCGGCTTGATTCTCAATGTTGCCGACCTGGCCGCCAAGACCGACGGTTTTGCGGTGGACGCCTTCTATGAAGGCCCAATGTATCACATGACCTACAACCCCGAAACTGACGCTTCTGGCGCAGACTCTGGCGCTCTGTGGGGCCTGCCCCGTGACGTTTCGACCTTCGCCCTCTACCTGAACCTGGACCTGATCCAGGAAGCCGGCGCGCCCGATCCTCGTGAACTGGCCGCCAAAGGCGAATGGGACTGGGACGCCTTCCTGGATGTTGCTCAAAAGACGCGCGCCCTCAGCTCAGACATCTATGGTTATGGGGCCAGCGCCTGGTGGGGACCCTACGGCGTTTGGTTGAATGCTGCCGGCGGTGGTTTCTTCAGCGCCGATCGCAATGCCTGCGGCCTCGACTCTGCCGAATCACTGGCCGGGCTTGAGTTCCAGCGCTCGCTGTATGCCGATTATGATGTCGCCACCCCTTACGGTGAAGACCCCGAACCTCCTTTCCGGGCTGGCAAGGTTGCCATGTTCCAAAATGGCCGCTGGGCCACCCCCGGCATTCGCACCGCCGAATTCAACTGGGACGTGGTCGAACTGCCCAAAGGCCCAAGTGGCAGCCAGGGCAACTGGCTTTTCTGGGGCGCTTATGTAATCAACGCCAAGACCGCCCACCCCGAACAAGCCTGGGCGCTCGTCCAGTCGCTGACCACCGCTGAAGTCCAGGGTAAAGTTGCCGCGCTTGGGGCCAACATCCCCAGCCGCGTCAGCCAGGAAGCCTTCGACGCTTTCCTGACCTTCACGCCGCCCGCCAACAACCAGGCTTTCTTGAACGGCCTGGCCGACAACCCCGCCACCGAAGGCCCGCTCTGGACCGGTTCCTGGCCCGAATTTGACAAAATCATGGGCCCGGCGGTTCAGTCCGTCCTGACCGGCAGCACCTCGGTTGAAAGTTTCGGCGCGACAATCTGCGACGAAGCCAACAAAGTCTTCAAGCCCTAAACCATTTGTTCAGCTTCGGGGCAGGCAATTCTGCCTGCCCCGAAATTTTCTACCCGTGCCCGTTTTCTTTCGGAAGTGACTTATGACCAACTTCAAAGAACCCCAGCAGCAGACCCAGTTCATCCTTAAATTTATGCCCGTTTGGCGCATTCTATTTGCGCTGGCAGCCTTCGGCGGGATATTTGGCCTGTGGGCGCAAGAGTTTGCCCTGGCGCTGAAGGTCTTGTTCACTATCCTGCTGGCCCTGGCCGCTGCTGCCAGCCTGGTGGCTGTCCCATTTCTCTTGCGCCGCAGCCATAAAGGCCGCATGATCTCGCTTGTACTGGATTATCTGGGCTTGCTCTTCTTTATTTTGGGCATTTTGCAGGTCGGACAGGTTTTTATCGGGATCGATTCGCTGGGCGCGGTTTTTCCGCGCGGTGTCCCATTTTTGGGCGTGGTGCTGGTCGGCTACCTTTTGAGCGCCGCCGCGGAGTTGTTCCCCAACCAGCCCGAACGCCAGAAATCGCTTCACGGAGCCGGGAAAATTGTGATGCTGCTCGGGTTTGGGGCTTTCCTGCTGGCGGTCAACCTCTTTAACGGCCTGTGGAATTTCGTCACGCGTTTGATGCAGCCGGTCGGCCTGGGGCTGATTTTGGGCGTACTTTTATTGGCGCTGGCGCTGTGGGCGATGTGGCGCGCGCCCAGCGCTCAGGCTTTCGACGCCAAAACCAGCCACGAACAGATGATCAGCGGCTGGCTCTTCCTTTCGCCCAACCTGCTCGGTTTTCTGATCTTCTTTGCCGGGCCGCTTTTGCTCTCCTTCTATTTTTCTTTCACCGATTCAGACGCCTTCAACCCGCCCAATTGGGTCGGCTTTGAAAATTATGCCAAAATTCTGAACATTACCTTTAAGCCGCTCACTGATTTCGCCCAACCCGCCCGCGAAGCCCTCGACATCAAAGTTTATGATGAAGTGGGGCGTTTTAAAATTGGCAGCGGCGGCATCCTGTTCGGCGCTGAAGACAAATTTTTCTGGATCGCGCTCCGCAACACGCTGGTCTTTGCCTTGTTCGCGGTGCCCTTGAGCGTTATCCCGGCCCTCTTGCTTTCTAATTTGCTCAACATGAAACTGCCCGGCATGAAATTTTTCCGCGCGGTTTATTTTATGCCGAGCATTGCCGCCATCGTTGGCATTTCACTGGTCTGGCAATGGCTGTACAACGCCACCATTGGCTATATCAACTATTTTATTACGCTGGCTATCAATTTTCTCAACTCTGGTTTTGGGCTGGCATTGATTGACCCCAAGATCCAGTGGACCTCTAACAGCGACACGGCCCTCCTGGCAATCATCCTGCTGGCCGCCTGGCAGACGATGGGCTTCAACACCGTCCTGTTTTTGGCTGGGCTGCAAAATATTCCGGGTGAGTTGTATGAAGCCGCCACCGTCGACGGCGCGGGAGCCTGGGCCAAATTCTGGAGCATAACGCTGCCCATGTTGGCCCCAACCACCTTCTTCGTGGTCACGACCACCACCATTCAGGCCATGCAGGTTTTCGAGCAAATCTTCATTCTCATGAATCCGCCTGAAGGGCCGGGCAACTCAACCGTTTCGCTGGTTTTATATTTGTATCGGAGCGGTTTCCAAAACTTTAAGCAGGGCTACGCTTCGGCCATCGCCTGGGTGCTGTTTATTGTCATCTTTGGCCTGACTTTGTTGCAATTCCGGCAGCAGCGCAAATCCAGCATTTACGAGGGATAGCGGCATGAAAATCAAATCTTATCGTCTCATTAATTTACTGCGCAACCTGGGCGTGTATGCGGTACTGACATTTTTCGCCTTCGTCATGATTTTCCCTTTCCTGTATATGCTGACGACCTCCTTCAAAGTCCCGGCAGACACCTTCCGCTACCCGCCGCGCATGTTGCCGCGCGATCAGGTAACGGTCAGCGCGATGGGCTACGATAAGCCGCTTGCGCTGTATGAAGTCGTTTACAAGGGCAAGCAGCGTCAGTTCGGTCTGGCGCAGAGCAACATCAAAGTAGGCAGCTACGCCCCGCCAGACAACCTTTCAGCGACAGTGGAACGTCGTTTAACGGAAGTCAAGCCAACCGGTGGCGCGATGGAGCAACAGACGGTAGAAATCGGCGGGGCGGAACAAAAATTGTTCGATGTCGAGGTCGATGGGCAGATCATCCCCATGATTTTGACCAGCCAAACGACGGTGGGCGAATTTGTTGACCCTCGCAACCCAAAAATCAAGATTTACCAGAACGTGCGCCTGAGCACGCCGGTCGAAGATCTGACGTGGCACCCCGAAAACTATTCGGCGGTGGTCGAACTGCAAGGCCTCGACCGGGCCCTGGCAAACACCGCCCTGGTGACGATTTTGGTCGTTCTCGGCCAATTGGCGACCTCGGTCATCGGCGGTTATGCCTTTGCGCGGCTCAAATTCCCTGGGCGCGACAGCCTTTTTGTGATTTATCTCGGCACGATCATGATCCCGTTTGTGATGCTGATTGTGCCGCTCTACCAGTTGATGGTCTTGATCGGCTGGACCAACCGCCTGGCCTCGCTGATCATCCCCTGGATTTTTACGGCCTATGGGACTTTCCTGATGCGCCAGTTTTTCATCACGGTTCCGAAGGAAATTGAGGAAGCGGCCGTGCTGGATGGGGCCTCGCGCTTGCAAATTCTGACAAAGATTTTCATACCGGCCAGCGTTCCGGCTCTGGCGACTCAATCCACTTTTACCTTTCTCTACGCCTGGAACTCGTTCCTGTGGCCGTTGGTGGTCATCAACGTTGGCAAGACTGAAAACCACGTTTTGACCCTGGCCCTGAACGTGCTGCGCGGACGGGCCTCCGACACGCCCAATTTGATTTTGGCGGGCGCGGCAATTGCCATCATTCCGCCGCTGATTGTTTTCATCCTCGGCCAGCGCTTCTTTGTAGAAAGCGTGACCAGCAGCGGCGTCAAGGGTTAAGCGATGGGCACCCAGGGTAATCCCAATTTGCACAACCCGCAGTTGGACGGCGATCCCTTTTTCTGGCAGGCCGGCCCAACGGGGATTTTGCTCGCGCATGGGTACACCGCCACAACCGCGGAAATCCGCCCGTTGGCCGAGAAACTGCGCGCGCGCGGCTACACCGTTTCTGCGCCGCTGCTGCCTGGGCATGGAACCAGCCCCGAAGATTTGAATCGCACTACCTGGCAGGATTGGGCGCGGGCCGGGCAAACGGCGCTCGACCAGCTTTTTGCCCGCTGTGAGCGGGTTTTTGTGGGCGGCGAATCGATGGGCGGGCTGTTGGCGATTTATCTGGCCAGCCAAAACCCACAGGCCGCCGGGCTTTTGCTCTACGCCCCGGCGATTGCGCTCAACATGGGCTTCGTCGATTATGCAAAACTCTACCTGGGCGCGCCTTTTATCAGCCAGGTGGCCCGCGCTTCGCTCGATAATGGCGAAAGCTGGCAAGGGTATCCCGGCTTGCCGCTCAGGGGGGGCATCGAATTATTGGCCTTTGGGAAGGCAACCCGGGCCCAATTGTCGAAAATCCAACAACCCGTGCTGATCTTCCAGGGGCGTTTCGATACTACCACCGCCGCCCAGGCTGGCGACCTGATCTTGAAGGGGGTTTCGTCCAAAACCAAAATGCGCTATTGGATGGACAAATCACACCATACGCTGACGTTGGATGTAGAATTGGACGAAGTTGCCGCCCGGACCATTGAATTTATTGAAAAGAGCGGGTAATTCGATATTTGAGTTTCATTCGGCTATAAATGCTGCAACAAGTCCTGCCGGCGGCACTGGCGCCGGCAGGACCTGCGAATCAAAATGATACTCTTAAGGTCTATCGCTTAAGCAAAGAAGCATAGTCGCAGAACGTTTAAAAGTAAAATCCAGCTTTTACAAGAAATCCAATCTCCAATCTCCAATCTCCAATCTCCAATCTCCAACCTCCAACCTCCCATCTCCAACCTCCAACCTCCAACCTCCAATCTCCAATCTCCAATCTCCAACCTCCAACATCAAAACTCACTCCCGAAAGGAAATCATCTTCTTATGAAAAAAGTGAACGGCCGTTACGAAGTGTACGGCAACGCCATTAGCGAGGGACAAAGCCGCGCCGCAGACAAATGGAAGGATATGCTTGCCAAAAAGTTTGATTATGATCCGAACGAGAAATACAATCTAAGCGTCAAAGACCACCCCTACGGCGGGGGGATTTTTGGGTTGAAAGAAATCGTGCGGGATGGGGCCGGCGCGCCGCTCCACAAAGAGAATGGCGTGATCGTCAGCACCATCCGGATGGGATTCGGCCATTATCGGATCGCCATGGCAGGCGTTTCTGCCGCCAAAGCGATGGGGTTCACGCCTTACTGGCTCGACCTGCTTGCCATCCCTGGCATCACCACCGACGTAATCAATTGGTGCAACAGCAACTACAGCAAATATTCGCGCATCTCGCAGCGTTACCCCTGGTTTGATAAATATGTTTGGGAAAGCCTGACAACCGGCGAAGCCTCGCTGCCTGGTCTGAACACACTCTTCAACAACTGGATTGTGACCTGGCCCTGGCGCTTCTTGAAAACAGAAGTCAAAGACTACAAGATGAGCGAACTGTTCAAGAACCTGTACGGCGCGCTGCCCTCAGACATGCCGATCCTGACCGCGCACATGTGGAACTGCATGGGGGCCGTCTCTGGCGGCATGACGAATGTGGTCGATATGATGTTCGATAACTGGCCGATGGCCTTCCAACTGACCGAAGGGGCCAAGCACGCCGTCCAGTCGCCTTCCGGCTACTACGGATTCCGCGTCATGCGCGGTTTCGACGAGACCAGCAAGGTCATGCGCCCCATCCCCAGCGATGCGATCCATTACGTCGGCCACCATGTCGACCATGAACTGGTTGAAAATATCGAAGTCGATTGTCAGGCCCGCCTGCGGCGCATGAAAGCCAAAGAGCCGCGCCGATTCCTGGTCACAATGGGCGGCGCGGGCGCACAGCGCGAACTGTTCAAAGCCATCATCGAACACGCCCTGGCCATGGTTCAGAAAGACAAAATTGCCCTGTTCATCAACCTGGGCGACCATAAAAACAACTGGGAATGGCTGCAAGCCGAACTGGCCGAGCACAAAGACATGATTCAGACCCATTTCACATGGGAAGACACCCAGGCCTTCACCGACAGCATCCGCGAGAAACCCGCGCATGGCCTGCACGTCTTCCTGTACGACAACACCTTCCACGCCGTTTACGCCAGCAACTACCTGATGCGGGTGATGGATGTGATGATCACCAAACCGTCCGAACTGGCCTTCTACCCGGTTCCCAAAATCTTCAACGCGCGCGTCGGCGGACACGAGATGTGGGGCGCCATTCGCGGCGCAGAAATCGGCGATAGCACCGTTGAAGTCCGCACCATTCCGCAAACCCTGCAAGCCATAGACCTGCTGAGCGCAGAAGACGACCTGCTGACGATGTATTGCGAACAAATCGTCAAGAACAAGAGCATCGGCATCTACGACGGCGCTTACAAAAGCGTCGAACTGGCGACCGGCAAGAAATTCATCCGCAAATAAAATCCCGGGCAGAGGCGCGCCAACCCGGCGCGTCTCTGCTATTTAAAATGGTTGACATTCCCGCCCGCCTCGTCTAAACTAATTTCATGCTTGCTCGTGTTTACTCCTGCGCAGTGGTTGGCCTCGATGGCGTTATTATCGAGGTTGAAGTCGATTACACGAACGGACAGCCCGGCATGACAATTGTCGGTCTGCCGGATGCCGCCGTCCAGGAAAGCCGCGAGCGCGTCCAAACGGCGGTCAAAAACGCTGGCTTGCACTTTCCCCGCCACCGAATTGTGGTCAACCTGGCCCCGGCCACCGTCCGCAAGGAAGGCCCGGCCTACGACCTGCCAATCGCGCTGGGGGTCATCATGCTCTCCGGCTCGCTGCCCGCCGCCGCCCTCGAAGGGACGCTTGTCGTTGGTGAACTCTCGTTGGACGGGGTTGTGCGCCATGCGCGCGGCGTTTTGCCAATGGCTGCTGCCGCGCGTGCCAATGGATACGGGCGGATGTTCGTCCCCGAAGCGGACGGCGCTGAAGCAGCCCTGATTCCTGGCCTCGAGATTTATCCCGTTAAAACGCTGGCCGATCTTTACAACCATCTGGCGGGCCGCCGTTTCATTGAACCCTACCAACCGGTCAGCGAAGAACTGATACCCTTGTTCGCGCCGACCGACTTTGCCGAAGTCAAGGGCCAGGAACATGTCAAACGCGCTCTCGAAGTCGCAGCAGCGGGCGGCCATAACGTCTTGATGGTTGGCAGCCCGGGCGCAGGCAAAACTCTTTTGGCGCGCGCCCTGCCCGGCATTTTACCGGAAATGTCGATTGAAGAATCGCTTGAAGTCACGAAAATTTATTCGGTGGCAGATGCGCTCCCACCAGGGACGCCGCTTATCCGTCAGCGCCCGTTTCGCTCGCCACACCACACCATCAGCAACGCGGGTTTGGTCGGCGGCGGCAACATTCCCCACCCTGGAGAGATTTCGCTCGCCCACCGCGGGGTCTTGTTCCTCGACGAATTTCCCGAATTCAGCAGCCGGGCCATCGAGGTCATGCGCCAGCCGATGGAAGACAAGGTCGTCACCATCAGCCGCGCGCAAGGCTCGCTGACTTTCAGCGCCAACTTCCAGCTTGTTGCGGCAATGAACCCCTGCATGTGCGGTTACTATGGCGATTCGCTCAAGCCCTGCACTTGCGCCCCCTCCAGCGTGACCAAGTATCAGAAACGGATTTCAGGCCCAATGCTGGATCGGATCGACATCCACATTGAAGTGCCGCGCGTCGATTACGCCAAACTATCCAGCGACCGGCTGGGTGAAGCCTCGGCGGACATCCGCCAGAGGGTGCAAGCCGCGCGTGAGATTCAAAACCGGCGATTCTCGCAAATTGACAATCCGCAAGCCCCCAGCATCGTCTGCAATGCGGATATGCGCGTGGCCGAAGTGCGCCAATTCTGCAAACTGGACGAAACCGGCGACAGCCTGGTACGCGCGGCGATGAGCCAGCTCAACCTTTCGGCGCGCGCCTACCACCGCACCTTGAAACTGGCGCGCACAATCGCAGACCTGGCCGGCAGCGAGCAGATCCAACCGCCGCACCTGGCCGAGGCTTTGCAATACAGGCCCAAGGTGATGATGTAATCTTTGAGGGTGTTGATTTTCATTAAAAGGAATGGCTGCCGAAACCGCAGCCATTCCTTTTTTTGGCACAGGGTTGCGCCAGGCCCAGCCTGGCTCTAGCCCGGTTTGGGCGGGTAGCCGGTGATATCGCGAATTTCTTCGTAGAGCGGCTGTAGTTTTTTATACATTTTGTTGTAAACGCGCCGGTAAAGCTCATCATAAATCCGCTGACGCTGGGGGTCGGGGCAGAAAACTTCTGAAACGTGGGTCATTTCCTGAATGGCGGTGGCAAAATCCGGGTGGAGTTTGAGTCCGACGGCGGCGTCGATGGCGGCCCCCAGGCCCGAGGTTTCGTAAATGTGTGGGCGCGCAGCGGGCAGCCCAAAAACGTCCGCCGTGATTTGCATGGCCGCATCGCTTTGTGAGCCGCCGCCCGAAACACGCAGTTCGGTGATCGGAATCCCGGAACGTTTTTCGGTGCGTTCCTTGCCTTCGCGCAGAGCGTAAGCCAACCCTTCGAGGATTGCGCGGTAGAAGTGGGCCCGGGTGTGGATGTCGCCAAAACCGATGATTGCGCCTTTGGCTTCAGGGCCGGGGGTTTTTAAACCCGGCGACCAGTAAGGTTGCAGCATCAGGCCCATCGAGCCGGGGGGGACGTCGTTAACCAGTTCGTCGAAGAGTTCTTCGGCTGCGATGCCGCGCGTTGCGGCGATGTTTTGTTCGTGGTGGCCGAATTCATTTTTGAACCAGGAAACCATCCAGAAACCGCGATAAATTTGAACTTCGAGGCTGTATGCGCCCGGCACAGCGGACGGAAAGGGCGGAATGAGTGGAATCGCTTCGACATAGCGGCGGTGGGTGGTGTTGATAGTGGCGGTCGTGCCGTAGCTCAGGCAGCCGATATGCGGTTCAATACAGCCCGCGCCGAGGACTTCGCAGGCTTTGTCTGCGGCAGCGGCGATGATCGGCAACCCAGCCGGGATGCCGGTGGCAGCGGCCGCTTCGCGGCTGACCTGGCCCAAGTGCCCGGCAGGCGGCACCAGGTTAGGCAGCAGCGTTTGCTCGACCGGCACGGCCTGGTGCTTCCAATCCCATTTTCTTGACCAATCGAGGTGTTTGTAATCGAAAGGAATATAGCCGACCTGCGAGCCAATCGAGTCGTTGAATTGGCCGGTCAGGCGGTAGGTGAGATAGCCCGAAAGAAAGAGATATTTGTAGGTTTTGGCCCAGATTTCGGGCTGGTGGGTGCGAATCCAGTTGGCTTCGGCTTCCGATTGCAGGTAGGCGACGGTTTCCTTCATGCCCGAAAGCGCAAAAGCCAGCCCCCACAGCCCACCGACCGGTTTCAGCCCGCTGCTGCTGCGCTGATCGAGCCAGACAATCGCGGGGCGGAGGGGCTTGCCGTCCTTGTCCAGGTTGATCAGGGTCGAGCGTTGGCTGGTGACGGCCAACCCGGCAATCGATTCTTTGTCGACGCCCTTCGCCCACAAACCCTGGCAGGCCTGGCAGAGTGTTTGCCAGAAATATTCAGGGTTTTGCTCAGCCCAACCCGGCTGTGAAGAGATATAAGATTCAACCGGAATCTGGCTTTTGGCAAGCAGGTTGCCGCGCAAATCAAAAGTCAGCGCGCGCACCGATTGGGTTCCGTAGTCAATCGCTAACAGGATGTCTTTGGGCATGGGGCAGGCTCCATTCTATTTTTTTTGTCAGACAAATTGTAGCACGCCTGCCGCTCTTTGCGGCAGCTGGCCGGGCCGGGTTCGGAAGTAAAAGGCTCTGATATTTAACAGATGTTCCGTGCTATATTAATTTGGTATCCACCTTGACCATGTCACCTTAAACGAATGTTCGATCAACTTCTTCCTAAGCGGAGGCCCGCACGATTCTGCGGGCCGCAGTCGAAGGACATTTTCCTGCAAATCACCGGTTTATCTTTCATATCTTCAACAGGAGAAACAACATGTTTTGCAAAAAGGGAATCATCTCTATCGTTTTCACCCTGGGGGCGTTTGCAACCTTATTTCTAGCCGATCCTGTTTACGCGGATATTGCCCCGCCTGAATCTCCGCCCGGCGCGAACCCGGTTCCGGCCACAGAAAGCACCCAGGTGCGGATGCTGTCCGAGACCGTGACCCTCACGATTTTGCCAAGCGCCACCGGCTCCCCAGAAGCGGTTGCCGATACCAGGGCCGTTTTCAATATGCGCAACCTGGGTACGGTTGCAGAGCAGATGCAGGTCCGCTTTCCACTCTCATTTTTTGCAGGCGAGTCAGACGGCCGGGGCAATTTCCCTGAAATTGGGGGGATCACGGTCAAAATTGATGGCAAGACTGCTGCCACCCAACGCGAGATGCAGCCTGTTCTGCCCAGTGAGTTTAATTCTCCGCAGCGTGAGCAAATCCCGTGGGCTGTCTTCAATGTGACTTTTCCCCCCGGGCAGGATGTAACCATCGAAGTAGCGTATCGAGTCAAAGGATTTGGGTATCCTCCTCACCAGATATTTCGATACGTTCTTCAAACCGGCGCGGGTTGGAAAGGGACGATCGGCGCGGCAGATATTATCGTGCGCCTGCCCTACCCCGCCAGTGGACAAAATATCCGGCTGGGGGAGGTGGATGGCTACCAGGATCCTACATCGGGCGGGGTTATCAGCGCCAACGAGGTGCGCTGGCACTTCGAGGACTTCGAACCAACCGACCAGGACAACTTCATGGTGGTTGTGTTGACGCCTTCGCTCTGGCAAACCCTTTTGAAGGAGCGTGAAAACGTTGCCAAAAATCCAAAGGATGGCGAATCTTGGGGGCGGCTGGGCAAGGCTTACAAGGAAACGATCATGGAGAGCCGGGGACTGCGTTCGGATGCGGAGGGACATGAGTTGTTCCGTTTGAGCCGCGAAGCCTATGAAAAATGCCTGGCACTCCTGCCCAAGGACTCGCTCTGGCATTACGGTTATGCAGACCTGCTTTGGGCGCATTATTATTTTGACATTTCTTTCAGCGGTCAGCCTGATGCGGAGGCTATCTTGCCACTGACGCTTTCGCACCTGCAAACCGCCCTGCAGCTTGACCCTAAAAACCAGCGTGCCAGCGAACTGCTGAGAGAGATCAGTTATTCGATCAGCGGCGCAGTGAAAGTGGACGGGGATGAATTTATCTACCTGGGGTTAACTGCCACGCCCGCGCCACCGACACCTTTCAGATCGTTTACCGCAACGCCGCCCGCCCCCCCGACGGAACAGGCCACCCAACCGGCAACCCAACATCCGACGAAACAAGCGACCCGGATTGCAACCGCCGCGCCAACCCTGGAAGCGCGTTCGACCGCCCAAGCAAATGCGCCCCTCCCAATTTGCGGATCGGCCTCGCTCGTCTTGCCGGGCCTGGCTCTTGCATTTTGGCTTGACCAGCGCAAACGCGCCACAATTTGAGCCTCGAATCAAAAACGCGCCCACTTGGGCGCGTTTTTGATTGTTTGGGGTTTACCCGCCAGCGTGGATGTAATGCTCCAACTGAGCGATGATAAATTCGCGTTCGGCAATCGCGTTACGCAGCACATCGCCGATTGAGATCACGCCTACAAGTTGCTCGCCATCCAGGACCGGCAAATGGCGGATGCGTTTTTCGGTCATCAAGGCCATACATTCCTCAATCGGCTGGCTGGCGTTGACGTAAAGCACTTTCTCGGTCATGATTTCGCTGACCTTTGTGGTGGCGCTGGTTTTGCCAAGCCGATCCACTTTGCGGACGATATCGCGCTCCGAGATAATCCCGGTAATCTGGTCCTCCTGGATGACGAGCAATGCGCCGACATTGTTGGCGGCCATCAGGTTAATAGCCTCCAAAACAGTGGCCTGGGGCGGGACAGAGACAATCATATCCTGCCGTTTTAAATTAAGTAGATCGCGGGCAATTGCCATAAAGACCTCCTGGTGGGGGATTATGGAATTAGTTTACACAGATTACCGGCGGCTGTCAACAATGTGAAATCTGTCACGGCGCAAAGGTCAGCTCGACGGTCATGCCCCAGCGCAGGCGCAGATCGGTTTCGTTCAGTTTAATCTTGACGGTGTAAAGCACGTCGCCGCCCTGGGTGCGGTATGAAAGCCCAATTTTCTCGACCACGCCTGAGAGAGTCAGTTCATCCAGCGCATCCGGGCGGATTTCAACGGCCTGGCCTTCGCTGACGCGCACAATCTCAAGCTCGTTCAGGTCGCTGGTTTCGATCATCCAGGAGCTAAAATCGGCCAATTGGATGGCGGGGTTGGCCGGCCCAATCGATTGGCCGACGGTCAGGTTGAGGTCGGTCACGACTCCATCAAAGGGCGCTTTCAGTTCGAAGTTGACAAGCGCCGCTTGAGCAGCGACAGTCTGGGCTTTGGCGTTGTTCAGACGAGCCTCGAGCAGGGCTTTTTGCTCTCCGTCCAGCCCATCGGCGCGCAGATCGTAAACCCGCTTGGCTTCGGCTTCGTTTGAAAGGGCTGCATCGAGCATGGCGCGGGTGCCATCCCGTTCCTGGACGATTTCTTCGCGCTTGCGCAGGCTTTCATTGTAATCTTCCTGAGCTTTTTCGAGATCATCTTCGGCAGTTTCGCGCTTGGTGTTGTCTTTGTTCAGGTCTTTATATTTATCAAACTCCTCCTGGGCATCGTCCAGGTCTTGTTTTTTATCCCGCACGTCAGCGTCGGCGTCTTCGATTCTATCTTTGATATCGCGCAGGTTAAGTTTTTCCCATTCACGCTCTGCTTCAGCGCGAACAACCTGAGATTTAAGGTAGGCGTCCCAGGCCTGGGCGCGGGATAAACCCTCAGCGCGGGCAAACTCGTCGTAGGCCTGTTGAGCGGAGGTGAGTTCCAGCGTAGCCCCGGCCAGGGCGGCCTCAGCCTGCTCCCGGTTCGAGAGCCGCGCCAGGACATCGCCGCGCTTGACCGCCTGGCCTTCCTCCACCAGAATTTCGGCAACCGTCCCATTTGCCAAAAATGAGAGGGTGACATCGGCGGCAGGCACCACCCGCCCTTCGGCGATGACGGTTTGGTCGGCAATCACCGGCACTTCAACGGTGGGGCTGGCCTGCGCGCCGCAAGCGCTCAACGCGAACAGGGCCAGCAAGACAAAAGTTAAAAAGATTGTTTTTTTCATGGATACCTCAGGGTTGGATGGTGGTTAATTTTTCGATATGCGGCGAACGAATTTTGCTATTCATAAGCCAGAACTTCACGGATGGTCAGACGGGCGGCATTGCGAGCCGGCACTACGCTGGCCAGGGCCGAAAGCAGTAAGACGATCCCCAACCAGATAATGTAACCGGTTGGGGTAAAGACTACCCGGATGGGGGTCTCAAAAACTGCCAGACTTACGATCAAGGAGAGCAAATAGGTGAGCGGGATCGCTAAAAAGATGCCCAGCACCCACGAGATGCTGCCGATTACGACGCCCTCCACAATCACCATCCGCATTACCTCGGCATTGCCCGCCCCGATGGCGCGCATAATGCCGATCTCGCGGGTGCGTTCAAGCACGTTCATGCCCATGGTGCCGGTCAGACCCATCGCGCCAACAATGGCGGTCAGCAGGGCCATAATCAGCAGGAAAATAACCAGAATATCCAGGCTTTCGGTGGCGTTATTGAGCGCCGAAAGGCCGGGCCGGGCCTGACGCAATTTGTAACCCGCATCGCGGAAATGTTTGTCGAGGGCCTCGCTCATGGCGGCCTGATAGGGTTCGTCGTGGCGATCTGTCACCACCCGGTACGAAACAGAGCGCCCGGCCAGGTTGGCCTCGCGCGAAAAATGCTCATACGTCCCGTAAGCGATCAGCCCTTCGCGGTCGATAAACTGAAAAATGCCGACAACTTCCCAATCCTGTTCCTGCCCGCCAATTTTGACGCGCAGGAAATCACCTGCTTTCAGGTTGGGGAAACTGCGCAGCATCCCTTCTGTGACCGCAATCGCGCGCGTATCGCCCGCTTGCAGCCAGCGCCCAGAGACGGGCCGCGCATCGACCATTTTACTGCCAGCGGGCGGCGCCAGCACGGTCAGGTTTTCGGCTACGGTTCCATCGGGATAAAGCACTTCGGCGATTGCGAAAGCCCAGCCTTCCACGTCGACCACGCCCGGCACCTGGCGGGCCACTTTTTCGATCTCGTTCAGGCGGTAGGGCTGGTCAAAATCAAGAGTCACATCGGCCACAAAATATCTGCCGACGTTGTCCATATAATCGAAAAGCGTTACACGGACATTGAAAACGCCAATAAAAATTGCCCCGCCCATTGTGAGCGTAAAAAGCGTCAGCAGCAGCCGGCTTTTGCGGCGGAAAGTATTTCTGAGTGAAATCAGCAGGGGACGCGGGAAGTGGATTCCGCGCCGGGCGAGGGCCGCCGTTACCCGCTGCTGGGAACGGTCGAAAGCCGATTCGCGCGGCGCATCACCCTGCTCCTGCCCGCCGCCATCGGAGGTTGAATCGCCGCTGATGGCCCTCAGGACCGTGATGCGTGAGCCATTCAGGACCGGCCCAAACCCGGCCAAGAGCGGAACCAGAATCCCAACCGCAATCTGAATGTAAAAAGCCAGCGGCACAATCCGCTTGCCCAGGATGGTAAAACTGAGCATACTGGCAATATAGTTTGCCAATTCATAAGCGCCCAGCCCGCCTGCCGGCACAGCAATCGCCAGGGCCAGCAGGCCGAAGGTCAGAATCAAGACCAGGTACATGGCAAAGACCTGGTTGCGGCGTCCGCCGACCAGTTTCATCACGCCAATATGGCGCAAGTGCTGGTTAAGCAGGGCCGCCAGGGTATTGGCAATCAGGGAAGAAGACAGGAAAACGATCAGAACGCCGAGCGCGAGCAAAATGCCCAAAATCGCATTGACGGTCGAGGCCAGGGGATGTTCATTGGTGAGGGCAGTCCGTGAGCGGGCCACGGTTTCGCCGCTTTTTTCGATTCTGTCCTTTAAATCGGCTCCGACAGCGCGGATATGAGCCCCATCGTTCTGGTTTTCGCTGACGGTGGCATAAACCCGATTGAACATATCGGGCTGGCGCAGGCTTCGCAGGCTGTCCATCGAGATGTAGACAAAAGGCGGGGCCAGGAAGTCGCCGGCGCCGGTGGTCGGGTCTTGCGCGATTCCGACGACCTTCAACGATTTTGTCGAACCATCGACCAGTTCAAAAACGATCGATTCGCCCACTGCAATCTTAAATTCCTGCAATACCTTGCGTTCGACCACCACCTCGTTTTTTGCGGGGATCATCGAACCGCTGATGGGGGTCAGTAAATTGATTTTATTTTCTTCAAAATCATCGACCGCCACCATATCCAACGCAGTCCACTTGCTGCTGTCCTCGCGCCGGGCGCGGGTGCTGAGAACCCGCCGTCCTTCGACCTCCCCAATTCCCCTCGCATTTTCAATGCTGGAGAGAAAATCCCGGTCGAAATCGGACATGCGCAGTTCGATATTGGCCGGTTTATTGGCCGCATAACTGGCGCTCATATCATTTTTAATGATGACGTACGCGCCCGAAATGACCCCAATCGAAAAGACGCCCACCGCAATCGAAAAAACCACCAGCAGGGTGCGGGTCCAGTTATCGAACAGGTCGAGGAAAATTTTGCGCCAGCGCGGTCTCATGTTCTGTTCCTCCCGCGCCGGTCGGCGGAGCGGTTTTCTTCCAGGCGGCGCTGGACAATTTTGTTAATCGTTTTTTCTGTCAACGGAGATTGGCTGAGCAGGTTTAAGAAAGTTTCGCGCGGCAGCACCAGCAAATCGACCGGATTTTCGCCCGAAGCGCGCACGCTCGCAATCGATTTGTCGCCCTGCAGCAGTTCCACTTCGCCGAAAAATTGCCCCGCTCCCAGGTGCGAAAGGCTGACATCCTCGCGTTTTTTGCCGGTCAGAACAATATCGACAGCGCCGGCCGTGATGATATAGAATTCGTCGACATGCTGGTCACGCTGCAAAACGGTCTGGCCGGCCTCGACCCGCCGCCGCTCGGCGGTTTGGCTGATCGAGAGCATCTGACGATGGTTGAGCAAGGGCAAAGCCTGAGCAACCGCTTCGTCGATCACTTCCCCGTCCGAAATGATGATGGTGCGCGAAGTACGCTGAGTCAGGGAGGGGTCGTGAGTCACCATTACAATCGTCTTGCCCTGGTTCGCCAACGATTGGAACAATTCAATGATGATCTCGGCTGAACGCGAATCGAGATTGCCGGTCGGTTCATCGGCCACAATTAATGGAGGATCATTGGCCAGAGCGCGCGCAATCGCTGCCGCCTGCTGCTGGCCGGTTGAAACCGCTATCGGCAGCTTGTGGGCCTGGTTTTCCAACCCCACCAGGGTCAGTAATTCCATCGCGCGCTGCGGGCGTTCTTCAAACGCATACATGTTGACATAATCCATTGGCAGCATCACATTTTCAAGCAAGGTCAGCATCGGCAGCAGTTGAAAGAACTGAAAGACAATCCCCATATTCTTGCCGCGCCAGAGCGAGCGCTGTGATTCGTTCATGCGCGCGTACAGATCGGTGCTGTTAACAATCACCTGTCCGCTGCTAGGCAGGTCGATCCCGGTCATCATGTTCAGCAAGGTGCTCTTGCCACTGCCTGATTTGCCGATAATCGCCACGAACTCGCCCTGGTAAAGGCTCAGGTCGATCCCTTTCAGCACGGTAAATTCACCGGCGGCATTTTTAAAGGTCTTGACCACCCGGCGTAAGTCAATCATTGGAGTTGCGCTCATCGCTTCTCCTTTTTCTCGTCGGATTTCTTTTTGGCGTCTTTTTTGCCCTTTTTGTCTTTTTTCTTAGCGTCTTTGTCTTTTTTCTTGCCGTCTTTGTCCTTTTTCTTCTTGTCTTTTTTCTTCTTGTCTTTCTCCTGGGGCCAGGCCCGGACGATGGCCGCGAATTCTGGTTCTGGCTCGATTTGTCCATCCTCCTGCTTTTGGCCCGCTTCTTGCAAGGCCGCTGGTTCGCCCTGCTCTTCTTTCACGCTCGCCCAGAGCTGATCCACAAGCTGCGGGGCCGCTCCGGCCCTCGCGGGCAGTGCGGCGATGGTCGTGGCGGCAATCTCGCCGTCTGCAATCACCAGATGACGGCTAAAGCGCGGGGTCAGACCGCTGTCATGCGTGACCATCACAATTGTTTTACCGGCCTCGACCAGTTTTTCAAAAACGTCGAAGATGTGATCTGCCGTGACCGAATCGAGGCTGCCGGTTGGCTCGTCGGCCACCAAAATTGCCGGGTCGTTGGCCAGGGCGCGCGCAATCGCCACCCGCTGCTGCTGCCCGCCAGAAATGAAAGCCGGCAGTTTTTGGGCATGTTCGTCAATTTCGACCAGGCGCAGCAGTTCCAGGGCCCGTTCCCGGCTGCGGCGCGGAGAATACAGCCCGCACAAATCCATCGGCAGCATCACGTTTTCAAGCAGGGTCAGCATCGGCAGCAGTTGAAAAGATTGGTAAACGACGCCCATCGTCTGTCCGCGCCAACTCGCCAATTCATCTTCATTCAGGCGGTGGATCGAGACTTCTCTCCCCGCCCGGACGATGACCTCGCCCGAAGTGGCATGATCCACGCCGGTCAGCATGTTCAAAAAGGTCGATTTGCCGGCCCCAGACTTGCCTACCACTCCCAAAAATTCGCCTGGCTGGATGCTTAAATCAATGCCACGCAAGGCCGTAAAATCTCCGGCCTCGCTGGGATAGATTTTGATTACGTTGCGCAGTTCAATGAGCGGAAGTTGATTCATAATTCCATCAAAACAGATTGGATGCAGGCCATAGCCGGGAGGACATGCAAAAAACACCCTGAAAAACCCGAAGGCTGCTTTTTAGATTAAGATAATAGACTTTGTCCAAAAATAGACAATGTCTATTATAATGGCACTTAATCGCCTGTCAAGCCAGGCAAAAATTCTCTATCGAATTTCTAATATGAGTGAACTTATGCCAGCACCTAAAATCGATCGGCGCGTCTTGCGTACGCGGGCGGCGCTGCGCCAGGCCCTGATGGAACTCATCCGCGAGAAGGGTTATGAAGCCCTGACGGTTGAAGAAATCACGCAACGCGCCGACCTGGGCCGGGCAACCTTTTATTTGCACTACAAAGACAAGGATGATTTGCTGCTTGAAGAATTCAGCCTGTTGGCCCAGGAGCGGGTCAACGCGTTGTCTGAAATCCCGTTTTCAGACTGGCTGCCGGATGGAGAAGACCAGCCGATCGACGAGAACAACGAACCCATCCAACCTTTTTTGATGGTTTTTCAACATGTTTCTGACAATGCTGAACTATACCGTATTCTGCTTAAAAGCCAGTCTTCCAACCAGATTGCAAACCGAATCCGTGAGATTCTGTTTCAGTCGATCAACCAGTTTGTGCAAACCAAATCTGAGAGAGATCCAATTCCGATTCGGTTCAAAGTTCCCGTAGACTTGTTGGCGGCTTATTTCAATGGAGCGTTGGTCAGCAGCATCGATTGGTGGCTCGAAAACATGCAGCAGGTCTCTGTCAAAGAGATGACGGGCATGTTCCAGTGTATGTTCTTTCCGGGTGCGCGTAAAATTATGGGGCTGCCCGGCCAGCCTGCGCTTTAAGAGGGCCAGATACCCTCAAAAGACGCCGGATTCGTTTTGCAGCCGATTTATCCTGCAAAAGAGAGACCTGATAGGATTCGATAGTTCACTCCACTACAATCAAAACCATGCCAAACAAAAACTTACTCAAATTCAATGATCTTGCCCCCGATCTGGACGTGCTCGACAGTGAAGGCCGCCAGATTCGGCTCTCATCACTCTGGCAGGCGCAACCGCTGGTGCTGGCGTTTACGCGTCATTTTGGCTGTCCGCAGTGCAAAGAGATGATGGATGAACTCTACCAGGCTCAGCCGCAGCTGGCTCAAAAAGGATTGGCGCTGGCGATTGTGACCCAGGGCAGCCCGGAGCAGGCCGCGGCCTTTTGCGCCGCACGCGCGCCCGGCGCAGCCTGCCTGGCAGACCCGCAAAGAGCCGTCTACGCGGCCTATGGCCTGGCACACGGGTCGCTCTGGCAAACCCTGCTCTCGCCCAAGATCTGGATATCGAACCAGCGCGTGAAGCGCGAAAAAGGCTTCAGCCCCGAAGCGCCGCCCGCAGGCCAGGACGTTTTCGTCATGTCTGGAACCTTCATTATCGGGCCAGACGGCCGCATCCGCCTGCCGTACTACTATGAAGACATTGCTGATCACCCCTCTCTGGATTTGTTGTTGCATGGCCTGATGGGCATGGATTGGGGCAAGCCACTCGAAGGGGCAATTACACCTGATGAATAATTTCTTTCTGGCTGCTTATCTTTCGTGGCAGGAGATCTGGCGCAACCGCGGACGGTTTTTCCTCGTCAGCATGGTGATTGCGCTGATTACCCTGCTGGTTCTGTTCATCGCGGCCCTCGGCGAGGGCCTGGGAAATGCCAACCGCCAGTACATCTCACGCCTGGATTCGGAAATGCTGGTCTTCCTCGAAAAGTCTGATTACATCATCCCCGGCTCACGGGTCGAGCGTTCCACCCTTCGGTCGCTGCGGCGTGTCGAAGGCGTGGCAGATGCGGGTGGAATCGCCACGTCGAGCACGGCCATCCTGCTTGAAGATGGCGAAGTGCTCAAGGTTTCGTTGATCGGCGTCGAACCGGGCCGTCCCGGCGACCCGGCCGTGAATGCGGGCCGCGCGCTGCTGGGCGAGGATGCCAAAGAAGCCGTGGTGGACCTGAACGTTTTGCAGCGTTCGGATGTGCGGGTGGGCGATTTGATTACCGTGCGCTCGACGCAAGGCACCAAGGATCAGTTTTTTAGCTTGCGGGTGGTGGGCGCAACCGAAGGCCAGTTGTACACCTTTCAGCCGTCGATTTTTGTGCCGTACGGCACCTGGGATCGGGTGCGCGCCAAATCGGATGCGGAACTCGACCGGCCCAGCTCGACCGTGAATGTGGCTGCCGTCCGCCTGGCGCCAGGGGCCAGCTTTGAAACGGTCAGCGCCGCGATTGCTTCGCGGATTGATAATGTCGAGGCCGCCACCATCCAGACCGCGATTGAGAATGTGCCGGGATATTCGGCCCAGCAAGGCACCGTCCAGACCCAGGCAGTTTTTACCCTTCTGATCGGTGTGCTGGTGATCGGCGGCTTTTTCCAGATTCAGATTTTGCAGAAGGTGCCGCAAATTGGGGTGCTGAAGGCGATTGGCGCGTCGAACGGGATGGTCGGCCTGGCCGCTGTGATGCAGATTATCATCACTACCACGCTCGGCGTGGCCCTCGGCAGCTCGCTGGCTTTTCTGTTTTCGCTTGTTTTTCCGCCGACGGTCCCAATTGTCTTCAACGGAGTCAATTCTGCGATTGCAATTGCAGCCCTGCTGCTGATTGGCCCGGCGGGCGGCCTGGTTTCGATCTTCTATGCCGTCAAAATTGAGCCGTTGAAGGCCTTGCGGTTATCGTAGTTGGGCAGAGTCCGAAGCGAGGCGGCTGTGGACTCTCCATTAAAAGGTATTTTATGACTCTTGCTCTCGAAGTAAAAAATGTTGTTAAGATCTTTCAGGCCGATTCAGTAGAGATTCGGGCGGTGGACGATGTCTCGTTTGCGGTTGAAGCCGGTGAATTTGTGGCCCTGGTTGGGCCAAGCGGGTCCGGTAAAACGACCATGCTTTCGATTTTGGCGGCCTTGCTAACCCCCACCAGCGGCGAAGTGCGGATCGACGGGGTAGACCTGGCCCAAATGAGCGAAGCCGAGCGGGTCATTTTACGGCGCGAGAAAATTGGTTTTACCTTTCAATCCAACAATCTGATTCCGTACCTGACCGCTCAGGAAAACGTCGAATTGATGATCCGGCTCAACAACCGCTTTGACCGGGCTGCAAAAGTCCGTTCGTCGGAACTGTTGGCGCGCCTGGGCCTGGGCGAACGCCTGAACAACCTGCCAGCCCAGATGTCGGGCGGGCAGCAGCAGCGGGTTGCGATTGCGCGCGCCCTGATCCACGCCCCGACCGTGGTCCTGGCCGACGAACCGACCGCCAGCCTGGATACCGAACGCGCTTACCAGGTTGTCAAAACCTTTGCGGCCCTGATCCACGAAAACAAGCGGGCCGGGATCATGGTCACGCACGACCTGCGCATGTGCCAGCACGTCGACCGTATTCTGCAAATGCAGGATGGCAAGCTGGTTCAAATCTACGAGACGCGCGAGGAAATTCTGGCCCTGGCAAAAGGGGAGTAAAAGTAAAACTGCAAAAAAAAAGAGAGACGAGTTCGTGACTCGTCTCTCTTTTTTCATTAAAATTAGAAAACAGTTAGCCCGCCAGAAACCCCATCACTTTTTTCTTCAACGCCGGGGCCGGGGCCGCGCCCACGTGGCGGCTGATTTCCTGTCCGCCTTTGATGAAGAGCAGGGTCGGGATGCCCATCACACCGTACTTCATCGCCCACTGCGGGTTCTCGTCGGTGTTGACCTTGGCAATCACAATCTTCTCGCCCTGTTCCTTGGCAATCTCTTCCAGGGCCGGGGCGATCATTTTACACGGGCCGCACCAGGGCGCCCAGAAATCCACGACCACCGGGGCGGCCGACTTCAATACTTTTTCTTCAAATTCAGCATCAGAAACATGAATGGGGGTAGACATCATTTCACTCCTCGATTAAATTGGCAACATCTCTTTGATGCGCAATAAAAGGAAAAGTTGCGCATCCGCGCCATTATAGCATCAAGGCTGCTGGTGACGGCGGTCCAGTTCCGCCAAAACCTGGGCCGGGCTGACCCCGCGCGCCGCCATTAAAACCAGCGAATGATAGGCCAGGTCGGCAATTTCCTCGATCAGGCGCTCCTCATTCTGGGCCAGGGCGGCAACGGCCACCTCGACGCCTTCCTCGCCCACTTTTTGGGCCATGCGCGCCAGACCCGCGTCGAAAAGGGAATTGGTATAAGAACCGGGCTTTGGATTGTTCTTGCGCTCAAGCAAAAAGTTGTAAAGCTCTTCAAGAGTCATGATTATCCTTTGGAAAAACATTTTCCCCATTTTACCTGCTTTCGGTTCAGCAAGAATCATGTAAAATGGAACAGCCCTCGCCAAAGAATCAAATTCATACTGGAGATTGTTTTTGGAACCTATCGAACTCACCATCGGGATTTTGCTGCAACAACACGGCCTGAAACTGGCCCTGGCAGAATCCTGCACCGGCGGCCTGGTGGCCGACCGTATTACCAACATTCCCGGCTCTTCTGAATATCTACTTGGCGGAATTGTCGCCTATGCCTACGAGGCCAAAGTGGCCCTGCTGGGGGTCTCGTGGGACACCCTCCACCAGTACGGCGCGGTCAGCAGCGAAACCGCGCGTGAAATGGCGCGCGGCGCGCGCAACGCCCTGGGAGCAGACCTGGCCATCTCGATCAGCGGCATTGCCGGGCCGGGCGGCGGGATGCCCGGCAAACCGGTGGGGTATACCTGGTTTGGGCTTTCAACCGCAGCCGGAGACTGGACGCGCAATTCCACCTGGAACGCAGACCGGCGCGCCAACAAAGCCGCCTCCGCTGAAGCTGCTTTGCAGTTCCTGCTCGACTATCTGCAACACCCTGAAAAATTCCGATGAACCAGCCGGTCGTGCTGATCTCTGCCGGCGCAGAATGGCGCGCGCTCAAAGAGACCCTGGCCGGGCGCGCCATTGCCAGCGACCCAACCCCCTTCGGCGAAACATTCAGCCTGGCGCTTGGGCCCTTCAACCTAACCTTTCTGTATGGCGGCTGGGGCAAAATTTCAGCGGCGGCAACCGCCCAATATGCCATCGACCACTTCCACGCGGATGTACTGATCAACCTGGGCACCTGCGGCGGCCTGGCGGGATGTATTGAAACGGGCGATATCCTGCTCGTCGAGCGGACTCTGGTCTACGACGTTCTCGATCAAATGGGCGACCCGCAGGCCGCCCTTGCGCATTACAGCACCCAACTCGATTTATCCTGGCTGCAAGGTTTTGCGCTGCCCGCAGATGTTCGGCGCGGCCCGATGCTCTCCGCCGACCGCGACATTTTGAGCGAAGACGTTCCGATGCTGATCGAGCGTTTCCAGGCGGTTGCTGCGGACTGGGAAAGCGGCGCAATCGCCTGGGTTGCGGCTAAAAATCAGGTGCGTTGTCTGATTATGCGCGGGGTGAGCGACATGGTCAGCCCGGAAGGCGGGGAGGCTTACGGCAACGTCGGCTTGTTCCATGAACGCACCAAAACCATCATGGCCCGTTTAATTGAAATTTTGCCCCTCTTCTTAAAAACATAGCGCGAGAGTTTCTCTCGCGCTAAAAAGGCTTAGCGGCGGGCGCGTCTGCGCCGGTCGGTTTTCTTTGTGGGTTTCGGCGCGGGCAAAGAGTTGGGAGCGATGCGGTACGTTTCGGGCAGTTTTAAGCCAGGGATGCTGAGCTTGCCGAGGCGGGCCAGCAAAAGCAGCAGCCCGGCCAGCGCCATCAGCACTGAAACCACCTGGCTGTAGCTGATGATCGTCTCGGGGATTTTGGGCTGGTCTGGGCGCAGGAATTCGATCAGCGCGCGTCCCAGGCCGGCCGCTATCAGCCAGCCGGCCAGCATGGTTCCAGGCTTGAACTTTTCGGGCCAGCGCCGGCCGGCCCACAGCAAAAATCCGGCGGTGGCAAAATTCCAGATCATTTCGTAGGCAAAAACCGGGTGGAAACGAGTCGTCTCAAGCGGGTAAAGAGTCAGATCACGGAATTCGCCAATCCGCTTGCCAGCCTCAATCGAAATTCCCCAGGGCAGGCTGGTGGGCGGGCCGTAGAGTTCCTGGTTGATGAAATTGGCCGGGCGGGCAACGGCCTGGCCGATCATCGTGACCGGGGCAATGGCATCCAGAAACAACCACATATCCAGCTTGTAATGGCGGGCGTAGAAAAAGAGTGTAATCACCCCGAACAGCAATCCGCCGAAAAAGTGCAGGCCGCCTTGCCAGACCGCAATAATCCGGCCCGGCTCATCCAGGTAGATGGAATTGCCGCCCAGGGTTGTGTTGACCACATACCACAAGCGCGCCCCCACAATCCCAATCGGCAGCAGCCACAAGAGCGCATTCCAAACATGCTCCGGGTTCTCGCCGCGCCGTTTGATCTCGCGCTCGGCCAGCCAGGCCGCAACAGCCACACCCAACGCAACCAGCAGGCCATACCAGTGTAATTCGAGTTTGCGGCCGAATATTTCAATGGAAAACAAAATAGGATTCAAACTTCACCTCCGAAAGAAACTGGGCTGAATTATACCCGCGCTGCCTTCCTGAATCAAAAAAGAGACTGCCCGGTTGGGCAGTCTCTTTTTACGTTTTTAGTAGTCCATTCCACCCATGCCGCCGGGGGGCATGCCAGGGGCTTTGTTTTCTTCGGGTACGTCGGTGATCAAGACTTCGGTCGTCAAAATCATTGCGGCGATGGAAGCGGCATTTTCGAGCGCGCCGCGCACAACCTTGACCGGGTCAATCACGCCGGCTTTGATCATGTCGGTATATTCGCCGGTCATGACGTTGTAGCCGATGTTCTTGTTCTTCTTTTCAACAGCCGCGCGCCGGACGCCATCGATGATGACGGAGCCGTCCTGGCCGGCATTCGAGGCCAGTCTGCGGATCGGGGCTTCGAGCGCCTTGCGGACGATGCTGACACCCACCTGGGCGTCTTCGTTGTCCATTTTGACATCATCGAGCGCGTTGGAGGCGTTGATCAACGAGATTTCGCCACCGGGGACGATTCCTTCTTCGACAGCGGCGCGCGCAGCGGAGAGGGCGTCTTCGACGCGGTGCTTCTTCTCTTTGAGTTCGGTCTCGGTCGCAGCGCCAACGCGGACGATGGCAACGCCACCGGCCAGTTTGGCAACCCGTTCCTGCAATTTTTCGCGGTCGTAGTCGCTGGTGCTTTTGTCAATTTCGACGCGGATCTGGTCGACGCGGCCCTTGATGCCAGCCGGTTCGCCTTTACCGCCGACGATGGTGGTGTTGTCTTTGTCGGCGACGATTTTTTCAGCGCGGCCCAAGTCTGTAATCGCGGTGGTTTCGAGCTTGCGGCCAGTCTCTTCGCTGATGACGGTTCCGCCGGTCAGAATGGCGATGTCTTGCAGCATGGCCTTGCGGCGGTCGCCAAAGCCAGGAGCTTTGATGGCCAGCACGTTGAGCATGCCGCGCAGTTTGTTGAGGACCAGGGTCGCCAGGGCTTCGCCATCGACATCTTCGGCGATGATGACCAGTTCGCGTTTGCCAAGCTGGACCAGTTTTTCAAGGATGGGGACGATGTCTTGGGCAGCCGAGATTTTCTTCTCGTGAATCAGGATGTAAGCATCCGCAATCACAGATTCCATGTGTTCGGCATCGGTGATGAAGTAGGGCGAAATATAACCGCGATCGAACTGCATCCCTTCGACATATTCGGTTTCAAAGAGCATCGATTTTGATTCTTCAACGGTGATGACGCCATCTTTACCGACTTTGTCCATCACATCGGCAATCAGGTTGCCGATCTCAACGTCCGCAGCCGAGTTGGTGGCAACCGAGGCGATTTCTTCCTTGGTGTTGATCGAAACAGCCATTTCGCGCAGGCCAGCCACGACGCTGTCGGCAGCTTTTTCGATTCCGCGTTTGAGCAGCATCGGGTTGTAGCCGGCGGCCAGGGCTTTCAGGCCTTCGGTCACAATCGCGTGGGCCAAGACGGTGCTGGTGGTGGTGCCGTCTCCGGCGATGTCATTGGTCTTCTGGGCGGCTTCTTTGAGAAGCTGAGCGCCCATATTTTCAAAGGGGTCTTCCAGTTCAATTTCTTTGGCAACCGAAACGCCATCGTGGGTGATGGTCGGGGAGCCAAATTTGCGGTCAATCGCAACATTGCGGCCTTTCGGGCCGAGGGTGGTCGCCACAGCGTTGGCAACAATATCCATGCCGTTCTTGAGCTTGCGGCGGGCTTCTTCAGTAAAGACGAGTTGTTTAGCAGCCATAGGTTTTGTCCTCCTTGGGATTACTTGCCTTCAACAATTCCGAGCAGGTCGGTTTCGCGCAGGATAAGAAGTTTTTTGCCGTCGATCTTCATTTCGGTGCCGGCATATTTGGCAAACAAGACTTTATCGCCGACTTTAACATCCATCGCGACACGCTTGCCATCATCATCGCGCTCACCAGGGCCAGCAGCGAGAATGAGGCCCTGTTGGGGTTTTTCTTTGGCGGTGTCGGGCAACACCAGACCGCTCGCAGTTGTTTCTTCCTGCTCGGCAGGTTCCACAACGACACGGTTGCCAAGGGGCTTGATTGAAATGCTCATACTTTACCTCCAGACAAAATTTTGGGATTGAAAAAAATTTTTGCAAATTTTTAGCACTCACAGTGATAGAGTGCTAAAGTGAATGATACTCTTGCCGGTTGGCTCCGTCAAGAGCAGTCTTCTGTTTCTTATGAAATTCTGACAAAGTTAGATTTCAGGGCCGCGGCGTGGCGAGCAAAGTGGGGGTTGCGCGCACAATCGGGGTGGCGTCGCGGATCGACTGGCAGATAGACTCGCCTGATTGGATAATTCCCAAGACAGTCGGTTCGTTGCCAAAAGGCGAATTTCGAATCTCATTAAAAACAAGAATGGCCTCAGGGCAGTTATTGGCTTGCGGACGGCTAAGGGCCGCCAGCACGGAACCGTAGGTGTAGTAATACACCAGCGTATCTGAGGAGAGCGGCAAACCAATAACCTGGGTGCCAGGGTCGCCGTCTTCACATCCGCCGCGGGCTTCGCAGGATTCTGCGGCTGTACAGCCACGGATGGCGCATTTAAAAGCCGGGATCGAACCCTCATAATTGCGCGATTTGAAAAAGACGATTCCCAACTGGCCGTAGACATCCGCTTTGCCGGAATTAAAACTGAGCGCCTTAAGCACGTTGCGCGAGGCAGCAAAATATTCGCCCATTTGCGAATAAGTTTTTGAGATCGACAGATAAGGGGTGGGGTCTTGAACACCAATCTGTTCATTGACCGTGGCCGCCTTCGCAAAATACTCCAAAGATTTATCGTATAGCATCGTGCGCTGTGATTCGATGGTGCTGCTAAACCCCAGAAAACGATAGTTTGCTCCGGCGCGCAGCATCAGAAAAGTCAGGTTGGGGTCGATTGCCAGGGCTTTATCGTATTCTTCGATGGCCCGATTGTATAAGCCTTGTGATTCAAGCAAAAAAGCGTAGACCCGGTGTAAATCCATCAAATCTTCGCCGCGCGCCAGGGCTTGCGACATATACTGATCGGCCTGGGTTAGTTTTTGCTGGGTGGTAAGAATCTCGACATAGTAAACCAGGGCGAGCGTGTTCGTTTGATCGAGTTGAACAGCCCGGGTGACTTCCTGCTCGGCCTCGGTCAGAAGACGGTCATAGCGTTCGGTGTCGCTGAAATAGTACTGGTTGGCGTTCCACGTCAAGACAAATGCGCGGACTGCCGCGACGGTGCTGTCATCAGGGGCCGCTTCTTTGGCACGATTAATCGATAGCAGGGCTTCCTGCAAAATCGTCAGGCGTTCCGCATCGATCAAGGAGGCCGAGGCGTAGGTTTGGATACGCGCCATTTTTGCCCATACTTCGGCGTTTTGCGGGTCGAGGCGGGTGGCTTCGCGATAGGCTGCGATCGCGCTATCCAGGTCGCCGAGGGTGAAATAGATATCGCCTTCCTCTGCCAGCGAAGCCGCTGCGCGGGTGGCGGTTGGGGTGGGCATCCCGGCCTGTTGAATCGCGCCCGCTTCAATTCCGCGAATAAACCATACCCCCCATAAGACCATCAAGGCCCAGAAGAAGATGCGGTAAATGTTAGATTGGGATTGGCGTCGAAACAAGGGACGCCGGGAAGGTATGTTCATAATTTTTATCAGGGCTGTAGGGTTTCTTGCGGAGCTTCGGCCGTGGTGGTCTCTTCAGCAGCTTCGCCAGGGACCGCCGGGTTGTTCAGGCTTTCAGCGCACTGGCGCAAGCCCTCGGTCGCGTTATAAACGGCGTCCTCGTCGCCCGGCACGGCTGTAACAATTTTTTGGAAGATGGGCACGGCCTCATTGCAGCGATTTAGCCGAAGCAGGGTAAACCCATACATGTAATAATATTCCGCTGCCCGGCCGGCGGTCAACGCTAATGGCTCAACCTGAATCTCATCGTTGTACAGCCCGCCTTTGATGACGTAGCTAAAACTCTCCACAGCTTCGGGCCACTTAAAATTTCGGTATTGGATCGTGCCCAGATGACCATAATAAGCAGTATTTTGAGGGTTATCCGCAATTGCTTGTTGGGCATATTGTTCTGCCTTGCCGTATTCGCCGGTGGTCAGGTAGATGCGCGAGATGAGAAAGTCTGGGACAGGGTCTGCCGGGTTGAGCGCGTTGGAGCGATTAAGGGAATCAAAGGCCTTGTCGTAGATGCCTTGCAGCCAGTAAGCGCGGCCCAGCGACAAGTGCAGGTCGGCAATATTGTTATTGATGGCGACCGCGGTTTCATATTCAGCAATCGCTTCAGGAAAATTCTGGGTTACTTCGAGCACATAGCCGCGCGCGCGATGCGCTTCGAGCGTGCCTTGTCCAAGGCTGAGGGCCACCCGCGATTCCTCGGTCATTTTTTCGATAATGTTAAGCGGGCCGCTTCCGCTGACATATTGGTCTGCCAGCAGCTCGGCATAGTAGGCATGAGCCAGGGCATTGTTCGGTTCAATTTCCAGGGCGCGCGTAATCGCGGCTTCGCCTGCCAGAAAATCCCCCTGGGAGGCAAGTGCCCAGCCGCGCACGGCGTACCCGGTGGCATTGTTGGGGGTCAGCAAGAGTGCATTCTCCGCGCTAACCTGCGCATCCTCATAACGGCCCAGAAAGACCTGGATCCGCGCCATCGTCAGGTAAGTGGCTGCATCAGAAGGGTTGGCTTGCAAGGCAGACTGATATGCTTCGATGGCCTTCGCCAATTTGCCTTCCCTGAAAAGCCCTTCCGCTTCAGAAACATAAGATTCCGGGTCGCGGGTCGGGGTGGCCGTCTGAGCGCCCGGAATGGGGATATTGGGCACGATTGTGCGCTCAAAATAAAATGCCGCGCCAATCAGCGCGATCAATACAAAGATATTAAACAAATTTAGCGGCTTGCGCCGTTTTTGCATAGACCATTTACTTCCGCGAAGATACATATTTTCATCATACCATTGTGAATTTAGGAGCGTCAAGCCAGCAAGGGCAAGATTAACCCCATTCTTATCCAAAGTGTTGGTTGCCAGGGTTTTCTTAAATTCAGCCAGTCCGGGCGAAACGCTCAGAATCGAACCGCGCAGCTCGCAAAGAGCGCGAAGTTCTACGCTTTTGCTGGCGTTCTGCGCGCGCTTCGCGCTAAAAACTGCAAAATCGATCCGTCCAAGAAGTGGTCCGAGATGGCTTTAAGAAAGCCCTGTATTGGTTGCAAAGTCTTCTTGCCCAAAAAGCCGCTTGGATATAGAATGAAGCCATGCGTTTTGATGTCTTTACCCTTTTGCCCGAAACCCTCCATCCCTACCTGAATGCCAGCATTCTGGAAAAGGCCGCGGCAAAAGGCCTGATTGAAATTCACCTTCACAACATCCGTGATTATACGCACGACCGCCATCACAGCACGGATGATACCCCCTATGGCGGGGGCGGCGGGATGGTGCTGAAGCCTGAACCAGTATTTGAAGCGCTCGAAACAGTCGTCGGCAATCCGCCGGCTTGTCCCGTCATCCTGCTTACCCCGCAGGGACGGCTTTTCAACCAGGAAATCGCCACAGAACTGGCAGCCTACCCAAGAATTGCCCTGATTTCAGGCCGTTACGAGGGTTTCGACGAGCGCATCCGCGAACATTTGGTCTCCGATGAAATCTCAATTGGGGATTATGTCCTGACCGGGGGCGAGTTACCCGCCCTGATCTTGATCGACGCGCTCTCACGCCTGGTTCCGGGTGTTTTGGGCGACCCCACCGGGGCGCAAGACGACTCTCACGCATCGGGCTTGCTCGAATACCCGCACTATACCCGTCCGCCCGAATTTCGCGGCTGGCGCGTGCCCGATGTGCTGCTTTCAGGCGATCACGCCAAAATTGAAGCCTGGCGGCGCGAACAATCTTTACAGCGCACGCTCGCAAAGCGCCCCGATCTGCTCGCAAACTTCCCTTTAAGTGCCGCAGATAAAAAGTTTTTAGCAAAAATGAATCAGTACCCAGGCCAAAACTCACAAGACCGAGAATAAAAGCTTTTCTCCTTCGCCCCGGTTTCATTCCATTTTTTCCGGCTGATCCATATCCAAGACTTACAGGAGCGCATTATGAAATTCAATTACGGCAAGATTTTCCTACTCGGCTTCGGCTTCTTCGGGGTGAGCGTCATCTGGGGCGTTTATAACGCTTTTGTGCCGATTTTCCTGTCTGAGAAGTTTGGGCTGACCCCGGTTATCATCGGCTTTTTCATGACGCTGGATAATATCGCGGCGCTCTTCATTCAGCCGCCGCTCGGGGCCTGGTCTGACCGTCTCCGTACGCCGCTTGGACGCCGGATTCCCTTCATTTTGATTGGCGCGCCGATTGGGGCCTTGGCCTTTGGCTTGATTCCCCTGGCCGCGCTTTTGCCGTTGTTTGTGGCTTGTACCAGCACTTTGCTTTTGAGCATGGCCCTCTGGCGCACGCCGGTAGTGGCGCTCATGCCCGACATTACACCTTCACAGTATCGCTCACAGGCCAACGGCATCATCAATTTTATGGGCGGCATTGGCGCGGTCATGTCTTTCCTGGTGGGCGGGATGCTTTACAAAATGAGCCCGGCTTTTCCATTCTGGATGGGTTCCGGCCTGGTAATCGTCGCCGCTCTTTTGGTTTTTCTCTTCATTAAAGAACCGAAGGATTATATTGCCCCTGAATATCAGCCTGGCGTTTTTGAGGGTTTTAGTGAATATCTGCGCGGCAAACGGATCGTGATGCTGATCAGCCTGGGGGCGGTGCTGGTCCTGGCGATTATTTTCAGTTCGTGGCTGACCGCCCTGATGCTGGTGGCGATCTGGTTTATCGTTTTTTATGCCATGTTCATGGCCCGCGAACCGCTGGCGGATAAAGACAAAAGCCCGATCCGCTTGTTCCTGGCAATTTTTTTCTGGTTTGTTGGCTACAACGCGGTTGAGGCCTTTTTTACCCTGTACGCCAAAAACCACCTGGGGATGAATGAGGCCGATGGCGCGCGTTTGCTCGGACACCTTTCGCTGATCTTCGTCTTGTTTGCGCTGATTGCGGGCTTAATTGGCTCGCGGATTGGGCGCAAAAACACGATCTTGATCGGGATTACCATAATGGGCCTTTTGCTGGCCGGGATTTACTTCTCTTCGGCTGAGTGGCTGACCACCGTGTTGGGAAAGCTGCCAGTGCTCGGCGAGATCCCGGTTTTGAGTATCTTTCTCATGGCGGCCGGCGCTGCCTGGGCTCTCATCAATATCAACTCGCTGCCGATGGTGGTCGACATGGTCGATAATGTCCGGATCGGGGCATATACCGGGCTGTATTATTTATTCTCAACCCTGGCAGCGATTGCCGGCCCGATCATCAACGGTCGGATCATTGAAGCTACCGGAAATAACTACAACTCTAGCATGTTGTTGGCCCCCGTTTTCTTTGTCCTGGCTTTCATCATGATGTTGGGCGTCAAACGCGGCGAGGCGCGGCCTGTGGCATGAGCGGGTTTGCGCGTTTTTTACGGGCCGCGGGTCTGTTTGCATCGCTCGTTTTTGCTATCGCTCCGGCGGGCTGCTTGCCAGTTCCGCCGGAGTGTCCTTCTGCGGATGTGGTTTGCGTTGGATTTGTAACGGACAGGAACGGTTTGGAAGATTATGGCTTGAACGAGCAGGCCTGGCAAATCCTGGAGCCTTTACGCCAGGATGGGGTAGTGGTGGAGAGAATTGAAAGCATTGATTCTTATGATTACGAGAAGAATGTGGCCTATTTTGCCGACCGGCGCTACGACCTGATTTTCACCTGCGGGTATGATCTTGTCGAAACAACGCTCCTGATGGCAGAAAAATATCCGGATGTGTCTTTTGTGATGCTGGGACAAGCGCCGGAAGAAAAAAAATCTCCGTCCAACCTGGCCGGGGTGATTTTCCCGGCAGAGCAGGCCGGTTATTTGATCGGCACATTGATGGCCCGTTTTAGCGAGACCGGCATTGTTGGGGCAGTCTTTGCCAACCCGGAAATCCCAACGGTCGGCGCGTACGCGCGAGGCTTCGAAGCAGGCGCTCAAGGTCTGGAGGTGCATATCGCCTCCTATCAGGAGGGCCGCTTTGCAGCCTCGCTCAGCGATTCAGAGTGGGGAGAAGCCCAGGCCCAGTCTTTGGAGTCGCTTGGAGCCGATGTCCTGTTTGCGTATGGCGGGAATACCGGCATTTCGGCGCTGAAGCAGGCTCGGGGGCGTGTGATCGGAGTCGAAATGGATTTCGCGCGGCGTTACCCGTCGATGGACAACCGGCTGGTTGCCAGCCTCGTCTTCGATTTTTCCATCCTGAAAGAAATTGTGCGGGCTGGTCGGATAAGCCAGCCGATTTACGAAGGCGGCTATAAAATCTTATGGGGAGATGTGCCTGTCCCGGGAGCTTTAGATGGCGAAGAATAGCCTGAAACTTCGTGTTATTGTTTTTTTGCAATGTTTTTGTGACATGTGTCATGACAGGCCAGGCTTGATGAATAGCTAAAATGGTTATATACTAGTTGGTAGCGGGCCAATTAACCAGACCCGCATCTTAAAACCCCTTTTTCTCTTGGAGGAGAAACCATGAAACTAGTATCCCGTATTTTGATTGCGCTGATGGTGCTTTCTGTGTTGCTTGCCGCCTGCGCGCCTGCTGCCCAGCAGGAAACAAAGTTCAAAGTTGGACAAGTAACCGACCTGGGCGGTATCGATGACAAATCTTTCAATGCAAGCGCTTATGCCGGTATTGAAGATGCTGTCAAACAACTGGATGTTGATGGCAAGTACCTCGAATCTCAGGGTCAGTCTGACTACGCCAAGAATATCCAACAGTTCCTCGATGAAGATACCGACCTGATCGTTACCGTTGGTTTCTTGCTTGGTGTGGATACCGCTTTGACGGCCAAAGCCAACCCCGATCTCAAAATGGCGATCGTGGACTATGGCTTCCCGGATTGCTGGGAAGGCGCTGTTGAAGGCAAGGACTGCGGTTCTGCAACAGAGATGGCGAATGTGCGCGGCCTGGGCTTCCAGACCGACCAGGCTTCCTTCCTGGCTGGTTATTTGGCCGCTGGCATGACCAAGACCGGCAAAGTTGCCACCTATGGCGGCATCCCGCTCCCGACCGTCACCATCTTCATGAAGGGCTTTGAAGCTGGCGTGAAATATTACAACCAGCAAAAAGGCACGGCTGTTGAAGTGTTGGGCTGGAACACGGCTGCCAATGACGGCGCGTTTACCGGCAACTTCGAATCCACCGATGACGGCCGCAACTTTGCGACCAACTTCGTCCAGGAAGGCGCAGACATCATCATGCCTGTGGCTGGCCCCGTTGGACTTGGCTCAGCTGCCTACTGCCAGGAAACCGGCTCCTGCATGATTATCGGCGTGGATGCAGACTGGTTTGGGACCGCTCCTGAGTACAAGAGCGTTCTGTTGACCAGTGTTTTGAAGAAAATTGACGTGGCTGTCTTCGATACCATCAAAGATGCCAAAGAAGGCACCTTCACCGGTGGCAACGTAACCTACACCATCGCCGATGGCGGCGTTGATATCGCCCCCTTCCACGAACTGGATGGCCAGGTTTCGGCTGAGATGAAATCTGAACTCGCCACCATCAAGCAGGCCTTGATCGATGGTTCCCTGACCGTTGACGGCGTGCTGGGACAGTAATCTTGTTCTGAATGTAAAGGCCGGGGATGAGAGTCCTCGGCCTTTTATCTTAAAATCTTTTTAGAAAATTTCCTGGTTTTTTCGGCTTTGCCCTGCCGGATAGGAAAGTTCGGTTAAAATAGCTTGGCTGTCATCCATCTATAAAAGGAGCAAGCCTTATGACCACTGTTTTGGAACTGCGGGGTATTACCAAGCGATTCCCTGGTGTACTTGCGAACGATCACGTTGATATATCCTTAAATCAAGGGGAAATTTTGGCCTTGCTCGGCGAAAACGGCGCAGGCAAAACCACCCTGATGAACATTTTATACGGACTATACGACCCCGATGAAGGCCAAATTTTGGTGCGCGGAGAAGAAGTATCGATCAAAGGCCCAAGCGATGCCATCGATCACGGGATTGGCATGGTTCACCAGCATTTTATGCTGATCCCCGTTATGACCGTCACTGAAAATGTAATGCTGGGCGTTGAACCAACCAAGAACGGCATCTTTCTCGATAAATCTCAGGTCGCTAACCGGATCCGTGAAATTTCAGAACAATATGGTCTGGAAGTGGATCCCGATGCTTATATTAAAGACATGCCCGTCGGCGCGCAGCAGCGCGTGGAAATTATCAAAGTATTATATCGAAATGCCAATATCCTAATTTTGGATGAACCCACGGCTGTCCTAACCCCGCAGGAAGTGGATGGTTTATTCAAAATTGTGCATTCCCTGATCGAAAGCGGCAAATCTATTATTTTTATTACCCATAAGTTGAAGGAAGTGCTGGCGATGGCCGACCGCATCGTTGTTTTACGGGGCGGCAAGGTGGCCGGCGGGGCCATCCCAAGCGAGTCGACGCCTGAAAAACTGGCCTCGCTCATGGTGGGGCGCGAGGTATCGCTGGTGGTCGAGAAGAAAAAAGCGCAGCCCAAAGACGTGGTCTTGAAAGTAAAAAACCTGTACGTCCAGGATGAGCAGAAGAACGTGGTCGTTCGCGGGATCGACTTTGACGTACGGGCCGGGGAGGTGCTGGGGATTGCCGGTGTCCAGGGCAACGGGCAGACAGAATTGGTCTATGCCCTGACCGGGCTTTTACCGTCTGAATCGGGCGAGATGCTGTTGGACGGTGAAAGCCTGGTCAACGCCAGCCCGCGGCAGATCCTCGAAAAGGGAGTGGCGCACGTCCCTGAAGATCGTCAGCGCCATGGCCTGATTATGTCTTTTCCGATTTTCGATAACATGATGCTCTGCACGTACTATCAGCCGCCTTTCTCAAAAGGGATTGTCTTGCAGGAGAAAGTTATCCGCGAGACAGCCAAAGACTTAATCGCCCAGTTTGATGTGCGCACCCCCAGCATCCATGTGCCCGTTTCCAGCCTTTCAGGCGGCAATCAGCAAAAAGTGATTGTGGCGCGTGAATTTTCTCGCCCCATCAAACTCTTGATCGCCTCCCAGCCTACGCGCGGCCTCGATGTCGGCTCGATTGAATACATCCACAATCGCATCATCGAAAAACGGGATGATGGCGTCGGCGTTTTGCTGGTTTCCTCAGAATTGGACGAGATTCTGGCGCTTTCAGATCGGATCGCCGTCATGTATAAAGGCCAGATTGTCGATATTTTGGATGCGGATACGGTCAACAAAGAATATTTGGGGTTGCTCATGGCGGGTATGAAACCATCGGCTGCAGCCAGCAAAGCGAAAACGAGTGAAAAAATTGTGGAACGTGTTTTCTAGGAGGCTTGCATGACTGAAATGCAACAACAACAACCCTCGGCAAAAAAACAAAACTGGCTCACCAAAATTCGTGAGATAGCCCTTGTGCCTGCCCTGGCAGTCTTTACGGGCTTGCTGATTGGCGCACTGGTGATCGTCTTCAGCGATGCGAATGTATTGGCCGCATACGGCAATTTCTTTAGTGATCCGCTCAAAGCGCTTTTCCTGAGTTGGCAGGCCATTGCTACTGCTTACGGGGCGCTTTTTGTTGGCTCGTTCGGCAGCTTTGACCGTCTCGCCGAAGGCCTGAGCGTCTTTTTCTCCACTGGCGAATCCCGGCAACTGCTGCGGGCGATTTATCCATTCACAGAAAGCCTGGTCACGGCCACGCCCTACATCCTGACCGGGTTGTCGGTGGCAATTGGGTTCCGGGCAGGCTTGTTCAATATCGGCGCGGAAGGCCAGTTCTTTATCGGCGCACTCTGCTCGGCCTATGTCGGCTATAGCATTGTCGGTTTGCCCGCTTTCATCCATTTGCCGTTGGCACTTCTGGCGGGCGCGGCGGGCGGAGCGTTCTGGGGCGCCATTCCGGGTTTCCTTAAGGCCAGGTTTGGCGCGCACGAGGTGGTTAACACCATCATGATGAACTGGATCGCCTTCCGGCTAAGCGACTGGCTCTTAACCGGGCCGATGAAAGCCTCCGGTTTTCGTCCGGTTACACCCAACGTAGAGCATACCGCTGAACTGCCGCGTCTTTTTGCAGACCCGCTGCGCTTTAACTGGGGCTTTATCCTGGCCCTGGCAATGGCCGGCTTGGTCTATTGGCTGCTCTTTAAAACGACGATTGGTTTTGAATTGCGCTCCGTGGGCAACAACCCTGATGGCGCAAAATACGCCGGGATGAGCATCACACGCAATATCGTCCTGGTCATGACTTTGGCCGGAGGTTTGGCCGGTTTGGCGGGTTCGGCCCAGGTTCTGGGCGTAGATCACTGGGTCGGGCAGGGTTTCTCTGCCGGGTACGGATTCGACTCGATTGCGCTGGCCTTGCTCGGCAAAAGTCACCCGCTGGGCGTGGTCCTGGCCGGGCTTTTGTTCGGCTTTCTACGCAGCGGCGCAACCCGAATGCAATCGATGGCCGGTATTCCGATTGATATTATTTCGGTCATCCAGGGCCTGGTCATCATTTTTGTGGCCGCTCCTGCCATCATTCGCTGGATCTACCGCCTGAAAGAAAAAGACATCAACGACGATACCACTGTCCTGACGCGTGGCTGGGGTCGCTAAAGAGGTGCTTCGATGACAATTGCTGAAAATAAAACTCTGGAAGAGATTACGTTTCGTCGTATTCGGATTGGATACGGCCTCGCCCTTTTGGTGACCGGGCTGCTCATCTTTTTGCTCTTCGGGCTTAACACCGAAGCCGGGCTTGTGGCAGTCTTTGGCATGAACCTGTCTTCTGCGCAAGCGATAACCATTCCTGATCTGGTCATCCCGGCCCAGGCCACGGTCTACGCCCTGGCCCTGATTATCGTCTTTCTGGGCGCTTATCAGATGGCGCGCGGCATCCACTCCATCGGCTGGCTGGTGGGCGCGCTGGCTTTTGCTTTTGTTTTCGCTTTCCTGATCTGGGCGGCCCAGGACAAATCCTTCAACATGGTCGGGATGTTGCAAAGCTCAATCGTGCGCGCAACCCCAATCGCCCTGGCGGCCCTGTGCGGGGTGATCAGCGAGCGCGCAGGCGTGGTCAATATCGGCATCGAAGGCATCATGCTGATTTCCGCGCAAGCCGCTGTCGTTTCAGCCAGCCTGGCGGGCAGCCTGTATGTCGGCCTGGTGGTTGCCATTTTGAGCGGCGGCCTGTTGGCAGCAGCCCACGCCTTCCTGGTCATTCGCTTCAAGGTCGATCAAATTGTGAGCGGCGTTGCAATTAACATTTTCGGGGTGGGGATCACGTCCTTTATCTCCTCGCGTTTCCTTGAGAAAGCCTTTACCAATCTCAACAACGCTGGAACCTTCCCGATCGTTCCGATTCCGCTTCTCTCTAAAATCCCGATTATCGGCCCGGCCATTTTTGAGAACAATATCATCGTTTACCTGATGATGGTGGTTGTGATCATGATGCACGTTGTCCTCTTTCATACGCCCTGGGGCTTGCGGACGCGCGCGGTCGGTGAACATCCCAAAGCCGCCGACACCCTCGGCATTGATGTCCACTTCATGCGCTATATCAACGTCATAATCGGCGGGATGATTGCCGGGCTGGGCGGCGCGTACTTCACGATTGGCGCGGTTGGGCGTTTTGACGAAGGCATGACCGCCGGGAAAGGTTTTATCGGCCTGGCCGCCATGATCTTTGGCAACTGGAATCCGATCGGAGCGTTTTTCTCCTCGTTAATTTTTGGCTTTGCCGATTCACTTCAGGTGAAGCTGCAGATTTTGAGCGTCCCGATCCCCTCGGCCTTTCTGCTGATGGCGCCGTATATCGTCACCATGATTGTCTTGACGGGTGTAATTGGGCGCTCCACACCGCCCGCCGCCGACGGCGACCCTTATGAAAAATAAGTAATTTCATTTCTTGAAATAACTCCCCGGTTTGCGAATGCGCCGGGGAGTTTGGTTATAATCACAAGCCATCACTTAAGGAGATGCCCGCATGAAAAAGACCATAAATTTCCTGCTTTTATTGGCTTTGCTGCTGCCATTTAGCGCGGTCCAAGCCCAGGCTTCGTCCAACCCCGATAAAGTTGTTCTGCCCGGAACGATCCAATCAGAATTGGGCTGCAGCGGAGACTGGATGCCCGATTGCGACCAGACCGCCCTGACCTATGACGCCGAAGATGATGTCTGGCAGGGGACTTTCCTAATCCAGCCGGGAAATGACCAGGATCAAAAAGGGCCGCGTTACAAAGCAGCCATTAACGGGGCCTGGAGTGAAAATTACGGCCTGAATGCCGTTGCGGGCGGAGGCGATCTTGCGCTGGTGGTCAAAGAGCCGACAGAAGTCAAATTTTATTATGACCATAAAACCCACTGGGTGACGGATAACTTCAACACCGTGATCGCGGTCGCCGTGGGAGATTTTCAGCAGGCCCTCGGCTGCGCCAGCAACAACGACCCTGGCTGCCTGCGTTCCTGGCTGCAAGACCCGGATGGCGACGGTCTGTTCACTTTTTCGACAAATCTGATTCCGGCGGGAGTCTATTCGGCGGCGGTTGCCTTATACGAAGACGATAATCAGATTGCGGTGCCTGCCCAGGAATTTACGGTTAAAGAAAATAGCGAGGTGTATTTTGGTTTTGATGCGGGAAAAGGAACTTTAATTGTGAGCACAGAAGGCGCGCCGCGCGGAAATATCAGCAAACAACAGGCTCACTGGGTGACAGCCGACACAATTTTGTGGGCGATCCCTGCGCCGTCACGCTATCGCTACACATTGCATTATTCGGGCGAAGCGGCGTTGGCGATTGGGCCAGATGGCATTCTGGGGGGAGAAGAATTTGGGCTGACTTTTAACAAGGATGGGATTGCGGCAGAAGTCTCGGCCCGTTTTCCGCACCTGAAGGATGCCGCCGCCCTGACCCTTTCTGCCGCAGACCTGGCGCGGGTTCCCGAACTGCTGACAGGCCAGCTGGCAGTCTCAGCCTGGGATCAGAACGGCAAAATGGTAGACGCAACCGGACTGCAAATTCCCGGTGTGCTGGATGATCTCTATCGCTACCAGGGCGCGCTTGGGGTAAGCTGGGAAAATTCCCAGCCGGTAGTCCGCGTCTGGGCCCCGACCGCCCAAAAGGTGAGTCTGATCCGCTTTGCAGATTCATCGTCAGATGCCGCCGAAAGCCTGCCGATGTCCTATCAAAAAGAGAGCGGTGTCTGGAGCATCAGCGGTACAGCAGATTGGAAAAACCAATTTTATTTGTTTGAAGTCCAGGTTTTCGTGCCAACAACTGGCAAAATTGAGAAAAACCTGGCGACCGACCCGTATTCGTTCAGCCTTTCGGCCAACGGACGCCGCAGCCAGATGATTGACCTGAACGACCCGGCCCTCAAACCGGCGGACTGGGATGCGCTCACAAAACCGGCCCTGGCCGCGCCCGAAGATATTGTTCTGTACGAACTGCATCTGCGCGATTTCAGCGCTTCTGACCCAAGCGTGCCGGAGGAACTGCGCGGCACGTTCAAAGCCTTTACGGTTTCCGACTCAAATGGCATGAAACACCTCAAGCGGCTGGCCGCTGCCGGGCTGACTCATATCCACCTGCTGCCGGCTTTTGATATTGCCAGCGTCAACGAAGACAAAAGCAGCTGGAAAAGTGTGGATAGGGCCGCGCTTTCAGCCCTGCCCGGCGATTCAGATCAGCAGCAGGCCCAGGTTGGCGCAATTAACGGCCAGGACGCCTTCAACTGGGGATACGACCCGCATCATTACAGCGCTCCTGAAGGCAGTTACGCCACCGACCCAGATGGTGCGGCGCGGGTGTTGGAATTCCGCGAAATGGTGCAGTCGCTTAACCAGGCTGGGCTGCGGGTGGTAATGGACGTGGTCTACAATCACACTAACGCCAGCGGTCTGGGACCAAACTCGGTCTTGGACAAGGTTGTACCAGGCTATTATCACCGCCTGAACCGGGATGGCAACGTTGAGCGCAGCACCTGTTGTGACAATACCGCCAGCGAACACTACATGATGGAAAAGCTGATGATCGATTCGGTTCTGACCTGGTCGACCGCCTACAAAGTGGACGGCTACCGCTTTGACCTGATGGGCCACCACATGCTCTCAAACATGACCAACCTGCGGGCCGCGCTGGACGGCCTGACCCTGGCGAACACCGGCCTGGACGGCAAAGCGATTTATGTCTACGGCGAAGGCTGGGACTTTGGCGAGGTGGCTGGGAATGCGCGCGGCGTTAATGCCACCCAATTGAACATCGGCGGGACAGGCATCGGCGTCTTCAATGACCGCCTGCGCGATGCAGCCCGCGGCGGCGGGCCATTTGGCGCACTACCCGAGCAGGGCTTTCTGACCGGCTTGCTGATCGCGCCGAATGCCTCCGAAAATCGCGGCCAGACCAGCCAGCAGGCCAAATTTAACGAATATACCGATTGGATTCGGATTGGCCTGGCCGGCAACCTGGCCGATTATTCTGTGACGAACTCTAATGGCTATGAAGTGCCGGGCAAATTGATCGGCTATAACGGCAGTCCCGCCGGGTATACCCAAGACCCGCAGGAAAATATCGTCTATGTTGCGGCGCACGATAATGAAACCCTGTGGGATGTCATCCAAGCCAAAGCGCCTGCCGAGTGGACACTTGCCGAGCGGGTCCGGATGCACAACCTGGGCCTGAATCTGGTTATGCTTTCGCAGGGTGTGCCGTTCTTCCATGCCGGGGATGAACTGCTGCGCTCGAAATCGCTCGACCGTAACTCGTACAACTCTGGCGATTGGTTCAACAAAATCGACTTTACCTACCAATCGAACAACTGGGCGGTCGGTCTGCCGCCTTCCGGTGACAACGCCGATAAATGGGACATTATCCGCCCGCTGCTGGCCGACCCCGATCTGCAAGCCGGCCCGGAAGACATCCAGGCTGCGCTGGCGAACTTTGAAACTTTCTTGAAAATCCGCAAGAGTTCGCAGCTTTTCCGCTTGCAAACTGCCGAGGCGGTCAAAAACCATCTGACCTTCTTGGACGCGGGCAAGCAGCAAACGCCCGGTCTGATCGCTTACTGGCTGAAGAATGAGGACGCTGGCGCAATCAATGACCCCTACAAGCAGATCGTTGTGGTTTTTAACGCCACCGCTGAAGCGCAAACCCTCGCGCTCGAAGATTTCAAGGGACAGGCCTTCAGCCTGCATCCTGAACTGCAAAACAGCGCGGATGTGCTGGTCAAGACGGCAGCCTTCGAAAGCGCAAGCGGCAGTTTCAACGTCCCGGCCCGCACGACGGCGGTTTTCGTGGTCGAAAATCCCGCTTACCAGCCGCCAGCGCCCGTGCTTGAAGCAACCGAAGTTCCTGTGACAGAACCACTGCCGCAGCCCGAAGCGACTGCTTCCAATCTGCTGGCATACCTGCTTGGCGGAGTCGCCGCTCTGCTGGCGGGCCTGGCAGCCTGGTTCTTCGGCTTTCGCAAGAAGAAGTAATTGATTGGTCTAAATCCATCTAAAAACGCCAGGATATCGAATCCTGGCGTTTTTAGATTTTCAGCTATCAGACCGTTTAAGGGCAAGAAATGCAAATCATGCGGGTTGGGCAGGCTCTTGCAGATAAAAACTCTGTGTAAACCCGCGTTGTATTTTTACCTGATTGCAAAGTGCGCGGTAGCTGATTATCTTTCAGCTTTTTTCGCGCTTTCCCAGCACCCTCGGCTGGGTCAGCACTTCGGGACGCAAAATTTCGTCGAGCTGTTCCTGGGTCAGCAGGCCCTTCTCAAGCACAATTTCCGCCACCCCGCGCCCGCTAACGTGGGCTTCCTTCGCGACCGCAGATGCGTTCTCGTAGCCGATGTACGGATTGAGGGCCGTCACCAGCCCAATTGAATTGGCGACCATCTCGCGCAAACGCGACTCGTTGGCGGTGATCCCGCGCACGCAGCGCTCGGCCAGGGTCAGGCAGCCCTGGCGCAGGTAGGCCATACTGTTGAACAGGCTGTGGGCAATGATCGGCTCAAAGGCGTTTAACTGCAACTGGCCCGCCTCCGCCGCAAAGCTGACCGTAATGTCGTTGCCAATCACCTCGAAGGCAATCTGGTTGACCACTTCCGGGATAACCGGGTTAACCTTGCCCGGCATGATGCTTGAACCGGCCTGAACCGGCGGCAGGTTGATTTCGTTAAAACCGGCGCGCGGCCCGGAGGAAAGCAGGCGCAGGTCATTGCAAATTTTTGAGAGTTTGACAGCAATCCGCTTCAAAACGCCCGAAAGCTGAACAAACGCCCCGGCGTCCTGGGTGGCCTCCACCAGATTCTTGGCCGTACTGAAATCGATTTTGGTGATCTCGCTCAGGTACTTGGCCGCCAGCGGCGCATATTCCGGCGGAGCGTTGATGCCGGTTCCAATCGCGGTCGCGCCCAGGTTAATTTCCTGAATCAGCAAGGCCGCTTCGCGCAAACGCTCGCGGTCTTCTTCGAGCATGATGGCATACGTATTAAATTCCTGGCCGAGAGTCATCGGGACGGCATCCTGCATCTGGGTGCGTCCCATTTTCAAGATGTGGGCAAATTCATCCGCTTTTTTGGCAAAATCGGCCCGCAGCACATCCATCGCATCCGCCAGGCGCACGATCTCAAAGCGCAGCGCCAGCTTGAGCGCGGTCGGGTAAACGTCGTTGGTGCTTTGGCTCAGGTTGACGTGTTCGAGCGGGTGCAGGTAGCCGTAATCGCCGCGGCTGCGCCCCAAAATCTCGAGGGCGCGATTAGCAATCACCTCGTTGGCGTTCATGTTGGTCGAAGTGCCGGCCCCGCCCTGGATGACATCCACCACGAATTGATCGTGATAACTACCGCGTCGAATGTCCTGGCAAGCCCGCACAATCGCATCGCTGCGCTCATCGTCCAGCACGCCCAACTCATGGTTTGCCAGCGCGCAGGCCTGTTTAACGCAGGCCAGAGCCGTCACCAGGCTGGGCGAAGACTGGATGGTCGTCCCCGTGATCGGAAAATTCTCAACCGCTCGCAGGGTATGGATTCCATAATAAGCGGCGGCGGGAACCTGACGCTCACCGAGTAAATCGTGTTCAATACGGGTGGCAGAAGGAGTTGTTTTCATGCCTGAATTGTAGCCCAAAACAGCTGAAATCGAGGCCTGGTTTTCTGCTATACTGGCTTCAAATCCCACACAGGAGTTTATCCATGCCGAAAGCCTTCCAGGATTACTACCCCGAAAGTTATGCCCAATGCTATGGCTGCGGCCATCTGAACCCGAGCGGCCACCATTTCAAAACTTATTGGGACGGCGAAGAATCGCTCACCCGCTACACCCCCGAACCCTACCATAGCGCCGTGCCGGGCTACGTTTATGGCGGATTACTGGCCTCGTTGATCGACTGCCACAGCACCGGGACGGCCGCTGCCGCCTTATACCGCGCCGAAGGGCGGGAAATGGGAACGCTGCCCGCCTTGCGCTGTGTGACCGCTTCGCTGCATGTCGACTACCTCAAGCCGACTCCGCTAAACGTCCTGCTCGAAGTGCGCGGACGCGTAAAGGAGATTCGGGGCCGCAAGGTGATTATCGAATCGACGATTTATGCCAACGAAATCGCCACCGTGCGCGCTGAAGTGGTCGCGATCCAAATCCCAGATCACTTCCTGGTCTGATTTTCGACCAAGGATTAACGAAACTTTCACGGCCCCCGCGCATCTGATACATTAGAATAGTTTCATTCTGAAATCTTGGATTATTGAGGTGACTTATGTTTAATTTGGGCAACGTTTCGGTGCCATCCGCTTCTGTCGAAACCGAAAAACAGCAGGTGCAGGTTTTGATCCTGGGTTCCGGCCCGGCCGGTTTATCAGCCGCTTTATATGCCGCCCGCGCCGATTTGCAGCCGGTCGTGCTGACCGGGATGGAACTGGGCGGGCAAGCCAGCCTGACTCACACCATCGAAAACTATCCCGGCTTTCCAGATGGCGTTGGCGGCCCAGAGTTGGGTGAGTTGTTCCAAAAGCAGGCCGAACGCTTCGGCGCAAAAGTGGAATTTGACAGCGCAATTTCGGTCGATTTAACTTCGCGGCCCTTTCAGGTTCAGAGCGAGAACGGCCAATACCTGGCCGAGACGTTAATCATCGCCACCGGCGCGCGCCCCAATCATCTCGAAATCCCGGGCGAGACTGAGTTTACCGGCCGAGGCGTTTCTTACTGCGCAACGTGTGACGGCTGGTTCTTCAAAGACAAGAAGGTGGTTGTGGTCGGCGGCGGCGATTCGGCGCTCGAGGAAGGCCTCTTTCTAACCCGTTTTGCATCGTCTGTGACCATCATCCATCGCCGCGACTCACTGCGGGCCGGCAAGGTGCTTCAGAAGCGGGCTTTCGATAACCCCAAAATTAACTTTATCTGGGATACCGTTGTGGTGGAGGCCGTCGGGCCAGAAAAACTGGAACAGCTCAAGCTCAAAAACGTTGTCAACGGCCAGGAATCGACGATTGAAAGCGATGGTTTGTTCATCTTTATCGGTCATACGCCCAATACCCAGCTGTTTGAAGGCCAGTTAGAAATGCGTGATGGCGGCTACATCGTCTCCAATCACCTGATGGAAACCAACGTGGCAGGCGTCTTTGTGGCGGGTGAAGTGGCCGACAACCACTTTCGGCAGGTCGTCACTTCGGCGGGCATGGGCGCTTCGGCAGCCATCCAGGCCACTCATTTTTTGGAAAAAATGTCGGCGGCGGCAGAATAGGCAGCGGGGAGGAGCAGCCTGTTTAACGGCCAAACCGGCGCAGGGTAGGGCGATCCACAGGAGATTTGCGCAAAAGGTTGCGGCAGGTCTGCGTTTTTTGTTACAATCAAAGGGAGTTTAAATTCAAAATTCCCAAAAAATCAATGCCAAAGGTTTTTACGGAGGATAAATGACTGCCAAAATTTCCATTATTGGGGCTGGGATGACCGGTTCTACGACCGCGCACTGGCTGGCGGAGCGCGAAATTGCCGATATTGTGCTGGTGGATGTTGTCGAGGGGATGCCGCAGGGCAAAAGCCTCGATTTGCTGGAAGCCATGCCAATTATCGGCAGCGACTCGAGCATTTTAGGCACAAACGATTATGCCGATACTGCCGGTTCAGACCTGGTGATTATCACTGCGGGCGTGGCCCGCAAACCGGGCATGACCCGTGAAGATTTGCTTAAGATCAATGCCGGTATTGTCAGCACGGCGGTCACGCAAACCTTGAAACATTCGCCAGAGGCAATTTACATCATCCTGACCAATCCGCTCGATACGATGGCTTATCTGGCGATGAAAGTCGGCAATCTGCCGCGTGAGCGCGTCATCGGCCAGGCCGGAGTTTTGGACAGCGCCCGGATGCGCGCTTTTGTGGCCCTCGAGACGGGTGTCAGCGTTGAGAATATCGATTGTTATGTGCTCGGCGGCCATGGCGACGAGATGGTCCCGCTGACGCGCCATTCGAATATTGCCGGGGTTGCGCTGCGCGATTACCTGCCTGCGGACCGGCTGGCAGCGATTGTCGAGCGCACTCGCAAGGGCGGCGGCGAAATTGTCAACCTGCTCAAGACCGGTTCGGCCTATTACGCCCCGGCGGCAGCCTGCACCCAGATGGCAGAAGCGATTTTGAAAGACAAGCATCTGATTGTGCCCTGCGCGGCTTACATGCAAGGCGAATATGGCTTGAACGATATGTATTTTGGGGTGCCGGTCATGCTGGGCCGCAACGGGCTGGAAAAAATCATCGAATACAAGTTGGACGACGACGAAAAGGCCGCCTTCGACAAATCTGCGGCAGCAGTGCATGAGACCCACGAAGCCTTGAAAGCCCTGGTAAAACTTTAATTTTTCACGAGACAGGCAACCAACTTCTTATTGCATGTTTCGGGATTGACCGCCCTGAGGAGAACAAATTATGATTTTACACGACAAGATTGCTGATCAATTGCCCGCCTGGCGCGAGCGGATGAAGCGTTTGGCCAAAGAACATGCAGACGTGGTGGTCGACCAGGTGACGGTCGGGCAGGTCGTGGGAGGCATGCGCGACATCAAGGGCCTGGTAACAGATATTTCGTATGTCGACGCGGCGGAAGGTATCCGTTTTCGCGGCCTGTCCATCCCCGAAGCCCTGGCCGCCCTGCCCAAGCCGGATGGGGCCGAGATGCCGTACGTTGGCGGCTTGTTCTACCTGCTGCTGGTTGGGTCTATCCCCACCAAGCGCCAGGCCGAAGCGGTCGAAAAAGAATGGGCCAAACGCGCCAAAGTGCCGGGCTATGTCTTTAAGATGATTAAATCGATGCCCAAAGAGACCCGTCCGATGGTGCTTTTCTCGCAGGCGGTGCTGGCCTTGCAGAACGATTCGCACTTTGCCAGGCAATATCATGAAGGCATCAAAAAAGAGGACTACTGGCAGCCGACGCTTGAAGACGCGCTCAACCTGACTGCCAAATTGCCCGTCATCGCCGCCTTCATCTATCGGCTTAAGTACAAGGATGGCGGCATTCCCAAATATGATCGCAAGCTCGATTACGGCGCGAACTTCGCTCAAATGATGGGCGTTGAAGACCAGCAAGGCTACGCTGAGTTGGCCCGCCTGTACTTCATCGTCCACTCTGATCATGAATCGGGCAACGCCTCGTCTCACGCCACCCATCTGGCTGGTTCGGCGCTCTCAGACGCCTACTACGCCTTTTCGGCGGGCTTAAACAGCCTGGCCGGGCCGCTGCATGGCCTCGCCAACCAGGAATGCCTGAGCTGGCTGATCGATGTCCACAACCAGTTTGGAAGCGTCCCGACCCGCGAGCAGCTCTACCAATATGCCTGGGACACGCTCAACAGCGGCAAGGTCATCCCCGGCTACGGCCACGCGGTGCTGCGGGTGCCTGATCCGCGCTTCACCGCGCTGATGAAGTATGCCCAGGCGCGCTTCCCGCAAGATGAACTGGTTCGCCTGGCAAACCTGGTCTTCGATGTCGTTCCGGCGGTGCTTAAAGAGCAGGGCAAGGCCAAAAACCCGGCCCCCAACCTGGATGCAGTTTCAGGCACGCTCCAGTATCATTATGGCGTGCGCGAGTTTGAATTTTATACGGTGCTTTTTGGGGTTGGACGCGGCCTGGGCGTGATGGCCAACCTGGTTTGGGCGCGCGCCCTCGGTCAGCCGCTCGAACGCCCCAAGTCGTTGAGCACCCAAATGCTCGAGGAGATTGTCAGCCAGTCGGCTGGGAAATAGCGGCGATCCGCCCTGGACGAAGCGCCAACCAAAAGGGACTTGCGGGCAGAAACCGCAAGTCCCTTTTGGTTAACCTCGTTCAAAAAGAATTTTTGATATGGATATCAAGAGTATCATTTTGAGACGCGGGCCCTGCCTGCGCCAGTGCCGCCGGCACAGGTGAGCGGAGCGTTCTGGAGCGCAGTCGCAGAGCCGGCATGTAAAATTATTTTTTAACATCTGTAGAAAAGGCGTTTTTTGATGGCGAGGCCAGTTCAGGCGGTTTGCTGCCGGCCCGCGCGCCAATCTTTGATAATAAAGGGCAGATAGAGCAGCAAAAAAGTTACCAGCCCGATCAATTCAACAATCAGCAAATACCAGGGCCAGGCCGGCATAAGGTCGAACAGGCTGGCAGTATCCGGCTTGCGGAGAGTCCATAAGTAATTGCTGCCAATCAGTCCATTGATGGCGGTCACAAACAGCATGTAGAGATTGCCGCCAATCGCGACTCGTTTGATGGAACCCCAGGTTGGGCGGAAACCTACGACGGTCGTCATGTAAACCGCAGCGGTAACAATCAAGCCGTGCGAAAGGAAGGTCTGAAAGAAACGATAGTGAGGGTAGCCATACAATCCCAGGTCGGGGGTGATGATGGCCTGCAAGGCCCCACCGATTCCCAAAAGATAGACATACTCGTACAGCGCGTAATTGCGCTTGACCAGCATCCAGCCGCCAAGCCAAACCAGGATGCTGCAAATATGGAGCGGCAGCATGGTTTTGAGCGTCCACTCTCCGATAGCCGCATTCCAGAGATGCCAACCAATCTCGTTTGCCCACAGAATCAGGGCCATCATCCAGGCTGCCCTTGTTTGCGCGGCAGGGCTGGCCTTGCGCAGCCGCAACAAGAGCAGGTTCAGCAGGAGTATCAGCCCGATGGCAAGCAGATGTTGAGGGCCAAGAAAAACAAAAGGACTGCCTGTAAAGTTTTTTGCAAAGAAAAAATCCATCTCTAACTCCCTTGGTCTGCAAATCTATTATTTTAACCATCGACCACCCAACGCTCAACCTGGTCGTTTTGGCGCAAATCGAAACAAAACCGAGGCTGAGCATTTTAAATTTAATAAATTATACTTGTTTTCTCTGGGTGGCAACGCTGCCAAGAAAATAATCGCGAAAAATAACCTGCAAAATGGCAAGGCTGCCCAAAATAAAAATCCAGATCATCCCCGGAGTTGTCTTGAAAGAACGCGCCCTGGCTACACAATTTCTCAATTTAAACCTGGCTGAAGGCCCCGCCAACGGGCCTTTGCTCTTGCTCCTGCACGGATTTAGCAACCGCTGGCAGGTTTTTCAGTCAATTTTGCCCATTTTGACCCAAAACTGGGGCGTGATTGCCTTCGATTTTCGTGGACATGGCAAATCGGGCCGCGCTTTGGGCGGATACACGGCCAACGGCTTTTATCAGGATGCCGAAGCAGTACTCGATCATTTCTCCGCGAACGGCCCGGCCACCTTGATCGGGCATTCGATGGGCGGATCAGTCGCCCTGCATCTGGCGCAGAATTACCCGGAGCGGGTGCGCGCGGTTGTAACCGGCGATACGTCCTTTGATTTATCTGTCCACGTTGAAATGATGAACAGCCGCCGGCAGACCAAGCTCTTTGGCCTGCGCCGCAAATTGGCTGGCCGGTCTGTGGATGAACTTGTGCGGCGCGGACTGCCCGCATCCCAGGCCGAAGAAATGTCACAGCTCGACCCGGCAGTTATGGATTATCACGCCGAGGGCCGCGTCCAAGATTTTTTCGCTGATGTGGACAACGTCGATTTCGACAAAATCCGCTGCCCGGTTTTGCTGACCCAGGCCAGCCCCGAAAAAGGCGGCCTGTTGCAGAATTCCGAAATCGCGCCCGTGCTGACGGCCCATCCTGAGCTGGGCTTTATGCGCTTTGAAACTGGTCACGACCTCGAAATCGAACAAGGCCCACAATCGCCTTTTTGGCAGGCGGCTTTGCAGTTTCTTGATACAATCTCGCTGTGAAAACATCTGATTTCAACTACGAACTTCCCGACTCTTTCATTGCCCAGACGCCGGTCGAGCCGCGCGATTCGTCGCGGCTGATGGTGCTGAACCGGGAAACCGGCCAGGTGCAGCACCGCATCTTCCGCGAGATTGGCGAGTACCTCAAACCCGGCGATTTGCTGGTGGTCAATCAGACGCGCGTCATCCCGGCCCGCTTAAAAGCCCGCAAGGAAAGCGGTGGCAAAGCCGAGATTTTGCTGCTGCGCCGTGAATCGGATACGGTGTGGGAATGCCTGGTGGGGGGCAAAGGCCTCAGCCTGGGCAAAAAGCTGCGGCTGGAAGACGGCCTCGAAGCGCAGATCGTTTCCAGCTTGGAAGGTTCCCGCCGTCGGGTGCAGTTCGAGGAACCGGTCGAGAGTCATCTTCCGTTAGACGGGCAAATGCCCCTGCCGCCCTACATCCACGAAAAATTGAGCGACCCGGAACGCTACCAGACCGTTTACGCCAAAACGCCCGGCTCTGCCGCTGCGCCGACGGCTGGTCTGCACTTCACCCCGCGCCTGATGGACGAATTGCGCGCGCAAGGCATTCAGTTTGCCGAAGTGACCCTGCACGTTGGGCTGGATACGTTCGCGCCGGTGACAGAGGCCGATCCGCGCCAGCATAAAATCCATACAGAGTGGTGCGAACTGACCCCAGAGACCGCCGCAAAAATTAACGCGACCAAGGCCGCCGGCGGGCGGATCATTGGCGTGGGCACAACCAGCGTGCGCACCCTTGAAAGCGCCGCCCCCGTAGCGCGGGATGCTATCCCGCGTTTTGAAGGGCGGGATAATACCCCGCGTTTTGAAGGGCGGGATAACACCCCGAGTTTTGAAGGGCGGGATAATACCCCGCGTTTTGAAGGGCGGGACAATACCCCGCGTTTTGAAGGGCGGGATAGCATCCCGCACCACGACAAAGGGCGGGATAACACCTCGCGCTTTGAAGGGCGGGATAGCATCCCGCACCACGACAAAGGGCAGGACAATACCCCGCGTTTTGAAGGGCGGGATAGCATCCCGCACCACGACAAAGGGCAGGACAACACCACGCGCTCAGAAGGGAGGGATAGCATCCCGCACCACGATACATGGCAGGATAGCATCCCGCACCACGACACATGGGGG
>JAVEWN010000166.1:0-4196 GCA_034004515.1 Anaerolineales bacterium
GCCCGGGTTTAGCGCGGCCCACAACAGACGATATAAATCCACGCTGAACAGGCGTTCGGCCAACCCAATTGGGTCGGTCGTGTCTGCCACGATCACGTCGAACGTGTTGCCGGGGATTTTGAGATATTCGAAGGCGTCTTGCACGACCAGTTTGGCGCGCGGGTCGCTCCAGGGATCGCCAAACGCCGGGAAATATTTGCGTGAATACTCGACCACCTTCTCGTCCAACTCGCAGACGACGACTTCCTCCATCGAGGAGTAGCGCAGCAGCTGCTGGAGTGAGCCGCCATCGCCGCCGCCGACCACCAGGGCCCGTTTGGGGTTTTCCAGTGCCAGAGCCGGGATGTGGGTAAGCATCTCGTGGTAGCCCATGTTATCGCGCTCGGTCAGTTGGATGATTCCATCCAGGACGAGGGTGTTGCCAAAGAACTCGGTCTCAAGCACTTGCAGAAACTGGTATTGGGTTTGCTCCTCAACCAGCACCCGTTTGACGCGCAGGCTTTTACGGTAATACGAATGCAGCTCTTCAGAAAGCCAGATATTGTTCATAACGCGAATTCATTGACGGTTGGTTTGACCAGGCTCGCCAGGGCCGCATCGCGTTTGATCAGGCGCAGCGTGTACGATTGCGCGCCAAAAGCGGTTTTGATCTTTTCAACCAGGGGCGTCAAATCCAGGCCGAGGTTACAGGTGAACAGATCGATGGCGCAGTAACCGTACTCCGGCCAGGCGTGCAGGCTGGCATGTGATTCGGCCAGCAGCAGAAAGCAGGTAAAACCGTGCGGGCTGAATTTGTAAAATCCCTCGTCCACCACCGTCAGGCCGCTTTCACGGACGGCGCGCGAGAAAAGCGTGTAAGCCCGCTCACTATCGAGCAAAAGCTCGCTGGGACAACCTGAAAGGTCGCAAATATAATGTTCCCCAAGTCGCAGGGTAGTATCCAATCTTGCCTCCAAAATAGAAAATAAACAACGGGCATGGATTTTATCCGACCCACGCCCGGCGTCAATCTCTGAAGGCTATGAATTTTCGTCAGCTTTTTTCTGATAAGACGTTCGATTTGGAGGTCGAAATCCCGTTTTCGTTAAAATTTTGATGTCTTTTTGCTGTTTTTGAAAGGATAATATTAAGCCAGCAAATCGGTCTGATACTGCTCTGCAAAAAGCGCGGGTTGGCCGCCGGTGTGCCAGAACAACACGCTTTCACCCGGCTTGAAAAATTTCTGACGAATCAGGTCGATCATCCCGCCAGCCGCGCGCCCGGTGTAGACCGGGTCGAGCAAGATGCCCTCGTATTTGGCAAACAGCTGGACCGCCTCGCGCTCCCGGTCGGTCAGGATGCCGTAACCGGCCTGGCAGTAAGCGTCTGTCGCAAGAATATGATCGGGATGAAAAGCCACAGGCGTTCCAAGCCGGTTGCTGGCTTGCGTTGCCAGGGCCGAGACATGCGTCTTGAGCCAGGATTCCGTTTCGTCAATGCTGATGCCGAGCACCTTCCCGTTAAAGCCGAAGACGCGCTGCCCCAGCACCAGCCCGGCATGAGTCCCGCCGCTGGATGTGCCGAAAACCATCCAATCGGCCTGCAAGCCCTGGCCCAGAAATTCTTGCATGGCAAAGGCGTATCCCAATGCCCCGGTCGGGTTCGAGCCGCCATACGGGACAAGATACGGGCGTTTGCCGTCGGCCCAGGCCTGGTCGAAGGTCTCTTGCAGGACCCGCTCACGGTCGGCGCGCTCGGCGACCAGCACAAATTGAGCGCCGCAAAGCGTATCGAGCAGGGCGTTGCCGGTCGGCGGGCCGGGGTTTGTTCCGCTTAAGACCAGAATGCACTCGAAACCGTAGCGGGCGGCGGCTGCGGCGGTCTGGCGGCAGTGATTGGATTGGAGCGCTCCGGCGGTGATCAGCGTTCTGGCCCCGTTGGCCTGGGCCTCGGCCACGAGAAACTCCAGTTTGCGGGTTTTATTGCCGCCCAGGGCCAGGCCGGTCAGATCGTCTCTTTTGATGAAGAGACGCGGGCCGCCGAGATGGGCGGAAAGGCGCGGCAGGGCTTCGATGGGCGTCGGCAGGCAGGCGAATTTCAGGCGTGGGATTTGATTCATGGCGAATTCCTTGTGCGAGATTTAAAAGAATCTACAAAACGGTTGAGGCCAGGTGAGAAAGTGGATTCTGAGGCCGGACAGCCCGGCCAGGCCTTATTCGAGCGGCTGGTCGAAGCGCTGAATTTCGAGCAGATAGCCGTTTGGGTCTTTGAAAAAGCAGTGGTAAATGCCGAATTGGGGATGATGGCCCGGCGTTTTTGTAAATTCGACGCCTTTTTTGCGCAGTTTTTCATACCAGCCGTCCACATCGGCGCTGACCAGGGTCAGGATGACGCCTTGCGGCGGGCTGGGTTCGAGATGCTGGCAGAAGCCAATCAGGCCGCTTGGGCTGGCGCGGTAGATGCGGCAAACGCCCTGGTCGCGGACCAGTTCCAGGCCCAGTAGCCGCTCATAAAAATCGGCGCTGGCTTGCAGGTCAGCCGTATGCAGGAAGGTGATGGTTTGCTCAAAGGGTGGTTTCATGAAACTGCCTCCTTTTCTATAATCTTATCATGCCGAACCGTTGCAGAATTGCCGCTTCATTCTATGGCTTTCTCAAACTCGGAAATGTGATTGCGAGCCGCAGTTTTTTCGCGGTGTGGCAATCCCCTGACAGGATAGGAGATTGCTTCACCCGGCTGAAGAACGCCGGGTGAAGCAATGACATGTCCTATTTGTACCCAGCAGTCAAACGACTTTGAGAAAGCCATGCGCTTCATTCTGATCGTTATTTACTTGTAAGCCAATTTCGATTAGAATTTGTCTGACATTTTCATAAAAATTCCCCAGGAGAACCCATGACCCATAAAAAACTTGCTGTAATCGCCATCGGTGGCAATTCGCTCATCAAAGATGATAAGAATGTTACGGTGGACAGCCAGTACCAGGCCGCCAAAGAGACCTGCCAGCATATTGCCGATATGATCGAGCAAGGCTGGGAAGTTGCGATTGGGCATGGCAACGGCCCCCAGGTTGGCTATATTCTGCGCCGATCTGAAATCGCCGCCAAAACCGCCGGTATGCACGAAGTCCCGCTCGATGTGTGCGGGGCCGACAGCCAGGGCGCAATCGGTTACGCCCTTCAGCAAAATTTGCAAAATATCCTGTCGCAGCGCGGCATTCAAAAGAAGGTTGTCACCGTCATCACCCAAACCCTGGTAGACCGGGAAGACCCGGCCTTCAAAAATCCCAGCAAACCGATTGGCAGTTTCATGGATGAAGCCGAAGCCCAACGCCGCCAGGCTGAACAAGGCTGGACGGTGGTCGAAGACGCCGGGCGCGGCTGGCGGCGGGTGGTTGCTTCCCCGCTCCCGCAGGAAATCGTCGAGCTGGAAACGGTTCAGACGCTGCTGAACGTGGGCATTGTCACCGTTACCGTGGGCGGCGGCGGCATTCCGGTGATCGACCCCGGCGATGGCAATTACGAAGGCATTGCGGCGGTGATTGACAAGGACTTCGCTTCCTCGCTCCTGGCGCGCGAAATCAAAGCCGATTTGTTCGTCATCTCGACCGCCGTTGAAAAGGTCGCGATTAATTTTGGAAAACCCGAACAGAAATGGCTCGACCGGATCACCCTTTCTGAGGCCAAAGCCTACCTGGCCGAGGGAGTCCACTTTGCCAAAGGCAGCATGGCTCCCAAAATTCAGGCCGTGATCTGGTTCATGGAAGCCAACGCCAACGCCCAGGCCCTGATCACCAACCCCGAAAACCTGGGCCGCGCCATCAAAGGCGAAACCGGGACGTGGGTCGTCCAGGATTAGGCCTGATCGAAATTTTGAGGGCAATCGAAGGCTGAAGCCGCCCTTCAACCCATTTAAAGCCAGAACGCCAGGGTGTTAACCCCCTGGCGTTTTGATTTTCGCTAATCAACTTCTTTTCTACCGGACAAATGTCATTCCCGTAAAACCATCGGGACGGTGTGCGAGCCGGTGTTTGGCGAAGCACGAATACCCGGAGTGGTAATCTCCTGTTTAGCACATTTTCTTGCCGAATGGGGATTGCCACGCCGACGAAAAAACATCGTCGGCTCGCAAGGACACCGTTTAACGAAATTTGTCCGGTAGAGAAATCAACTTCTTGCATCAGGACCACAACAAGCCCTAAGCGGAACGTCCTTCGA